>NZ_JBFAWD010000002.1:334207-563254 GCF_040680135.1 Nocardia sp. NPDC052112
CAGAAGCACAGCCCTCGGAATCAGCAGACCTACAGATACTGCCCCGTATTCGACTCGGTATCGATGGCGCGGCTGGCACTGGCGTTCTTGCCAGTGACCAGGGTGCGGATGTAGACGATTCGCTCGCCCTTCTTACCCGAGATGCGGGCCCAGTCATCGGGATTCGTGGTGTTGGGCAGGTCCTCGTTCTCGGAGAACTCGTCCACGATCGAATCGTAGAGATGCTGGATACGCAGGCCTGGATTGCCGGTGTCGAGCACGGCCTTGATGGCGTACTTCTTGGAGCGGTCCACGATGTTCTGGATCATGGCGCCGGAGTTGAAGTCCTTGAAGTACAGGACTTCCTTGTCACCGTTGGCGTAGGTGACCTCCAAGAAGCGGTTGTCCTCGCTCTCGGCGTACATCCGGTCGACGACCCGTTCGATCATCGCGCGGATGCACAGGGCCTTGTCGCCGCCGAACTCTTCGAGATCGTCGGCGTGCAGCGGCAGGTCTTCGACCAGGTACTTCGAGAAGATGTCCTGTGCCGATTCCGCGTCCGGCCGCTCGATCTTGATCTTCACATCGAGCCGTCCCGGCCGCAGGATCGCGGGGTCGATCATGTCCTCGCGGTTGGACGCACCGATCACGATGACATTCTCGAGCCCCTCGACACCATCGATCTCCGAGAGCAACTGCGGCACGACCGTGGTCTCCACATCCGAGGACACGCCCGAACCACGGGTGCGGAAGATCGAATCCATCTCGTCGAAGAACACGATCACCGGCGTACCTTCGGACGCCTTCTCGCGCGCGCGCTGGAAGATGATCCGGATGTGGCGCTCGGTCTCACCCACGAACTTGTTCAGCAGCTCGGGACCCTTGATGTTCAGGAAGAACGACTTGGCTTCCTTGGCATCCTCACCGCGCGCCTCGGCGATTTTCTTCGCCAGCGAGTTGGCGACGGCCTTGGCGATCAACGTCTTACCGCAACCGGGCGGACCATAGAGCAGCACACCCTTGGGCGGGCGCAGCGCGTATTCGCGGAACAGATCCTTGTGCAGGAACGGCAATTCCACCGCATCGCGGATCTGCTCGATCTGCCGACCGAGACCACCGATATCGCTGTAGTCGACATCGGGCACTTCCTCGAGTACGAGATCCTCGACCTCGGCCTTGGGAATCCGCTCGAAAGCGAAACCGGCCTTGGTATCCACGAGCAGCGAATCACCCGGCCGCAGCTTGCGGATCGGCGAATCGGGATCGTCGAGATCATCGACCTCGGCGACCTTGGCCAGCGGACCCGCCAACCACACCACGCGCTCCTCGTCGGCATGTCCGACGACCAGGGCCCGGCGTCCGTCGTCGAGGATCTCACGCAAGGTGCCGATCTCGCCGACGGCATCGAAGATTCCGGCCTCCACCACCGTGAGCGCCTCATTGAGACGGACGGTCTGGCCGTATTCGAGGGTCGAGGTATCGATATTGGGTGAACACGTCAAGCGCATCTTGCGGCCCGAAGTGAACACGTCGACCGTCTGGTCCTCGTACACACCGATCAGAATTCCGTACCCGCTCGGCGGCTGACCCAGCCGATCGACCTCCTCACGCAAGGCGACCAGCTGCTGGCGCGCTTCCTTGAGGGTGTCCATCAGCTTGGTGTTGCGAATGGTCAGCGAATCGATGCGGGCTTCCAATTCCCGTGCGCGATCCGGCGAATCGGCCAGTTGCCTTCGGAGTGCAGCCGCTTCGGCGCGTACCGCCTCGAGCTCTCTCCAGGCCGCCGAATCCGAATTCTCGATGGGGCTCATGTGCTGCTCCTCCCAGTCCCGGTCTATTAACGCTACCGGGCGCGAACCGTTCTCGCTTTCCGACATGGTTTCGTCGTGATCACATCTGGGCCGCGATCGGCGGCGGAACCACCATGTTAGCCTGCCCTAACCAGGCCACGGCGATCTGCTTCGCCGACCGAACCGAAAGGTTGCTGACGATGCTCCTTCCCGCGAGGACGCTGCGTATGTCCATGGTTATCACCGCGGCGGCGATGGCCGCTACCGTCGGTCTCACCGGCTGCGGCTCCGACGACAAGTCCGATGCCAGGGCCACGACTACCACTTCCGCCGCCGCGACGACCAGCGCCGCAGGTCACGGCGACCACGGTACCGCCGCCGCGCCCACCGCGGAAACGCTCACCGCCGTCCTGGATGCCCTTTCCGACCCGGCGAAACCCACTTCCGAGAAGACCAAGCTGATCGTCGACGGCGAAAAGCGCGCCGCCAATATCGACCAGATGAACCAGGCGCTCGGCGGCTACGGCAAGCTCACCTACGCGGTCAGCGACATCACCACCAGCGGCAATTCCGCGACCGCCCAGGTGACCATCACCTCACCGCACGGAACCGCCCCCGCCATGCCCCTGACCTGGGAACATGTCGACGGAACCTGGAAGCTTTCGGATGCCAGCGGCTGCCTGATGCTCGGTTTCGCACAGGCGCCCTGCGTTCCCGCCTGAGCACGGGACACCGCCCGACTCAGCCCTTCGACGGGCGACGCTGCGGCTTCGGGGTAACCGTGCCCTCCGCGAGCCGGCGCGCGCTGACCAGGAAGGCGGTGTGGCCCTGCATGCGATGTTCGGGCCGCACCGCCAGACCCACCACATGCCAGCCGCGCACCATCGATTCCCATGATCGCGGCTCGGTCCAGCACTCCTGCTCGCGCAGCGCCTCGACCACCTTCGACAATTGTGTGACGGTCGCCACATAGACGATCAGCACACCGCCGGGGACCAGCGCCTTGGCCACAGCGGGTAGCGCATCCCACGGCGCGAGCATGTCCAGGACGACGCGGTCGACCGGCGGACCGTCGTAGGCGGCGACATCCGCGACGGTGATCGACCAGTTGTCCGGGCGCTCGCCGAAGAAGGTCTCCACATTGCGGATCGCATGTTCGGCGTGGTCCTCGCGGATCTCGTAGGAGATCACCTCGCCCTGCGGGCCGACCGCCCGCAGCAGCGAGCACGTCAGCGCACCCGAACCCGCACCGGCCTCCAGGACGCGCGCACCGGGGAACATATCGCCCTCGTGCACGATCTGGGCGGCGTCCTTGGGGTAGATGACCGCCGCACCGCGCGGCATGGAAAGCACGTAGTCGATCAGCAACGGCCGCAACGCCAAATACGGTGTGCCATTGGTGGATTGCACGACGCTGCCCTCATCGGCGCCGATGAGGTTGTCGTGTTTGATACCGCCGCGATGCGTGTGGAACTCCTTACCCGGTTCCAGCACCACGGTGTAGAGGCGCCCCTTGGCATCGGTCAGCTGTACCCGGTCCCCGATGGTGAATGGCCCGGTCCGTCTGGCCGTCATGTATCTCCGTTCGCTGGTCGTCGGTGCTGTCTTCGCGTGTGGCACCGGCGTGTCGGTGCCGCCGGATAGCCTGCCAGGTATGCGTTCGCCGGAATCCACGCCCCCTGCCGACACCACGCCGGAGGTCACATCCGATCGTCCGCGTCCGGCGCTGTCACCTTCGCGGGCAATGGATTTCAAGCAGTGCCCGCTGAAGTACCGGTTCCGGGCGATCGATCGGATTCCGGAGCCGCCGACGCGGATCGCGGTGCGCGGCACAGTGGTGCACGCCGTGCTCGAAGATCTCTACGGACTGCCCGCCACGCAACGGCGGTTGGAACGCGCTGCCGAGCTCGTCGAACCCGCGTGGGCCCGGGTGCTTGCCGATAGACCCGAGATCGCCGAAGTGGTCGCAGCGGACGGACTGGCGGGCTTTCTCGGCGAGGTGCGCGCGTTCGTCGAGGCGTACTACCGGCTGGAGGATCCGACCCGGTTCGATCCGGAGTCGTGTGAGTCACGGGTGGAGGTCGAACTCGACGACGGTGTGCTGTTGCGGGGGTTCGTCGACCGGATCGATGTCGCGCCGACCGGTGAACTGCGCGTCGTCGATTACAAGACCGGCCGGGCGCCCGGACTCGCCCAAGAAACCAAGGCACTGTTCCAGCTGAAGTTCTACGCCTTGGTCGTGCTGCGCACCCGCGGCATACTGCCGACTCAGCTGCGGCTTATCTACCTCGCCGACGAGCAGATCCTCACCTACGCCCCCGACGAGGACGAATTGCTGCGCTTCGAACGCACCCTGTCGGCCTTGTGGCAGGCCATTCTGGCGGCGGGTCGTACCGGCGAGTTCCTCCCGAGCACCAGCTGGTTGTGCGGACATTGCAGCTACAAGAGTCTGTGCCCCGAATTCGGTGGCACTCCCCCGGTGTATCCGGGCTGGCCGGACAGCGGCACCGGGGAATCGCCGGACGAAACCTTCGCCGACGCGGTCGCCGACTGAACTCAGCCGACGAACCGATTCAGATCCAAGCCATGTGAGCCGAGTACCGCGATGACGCCGATGAGCACGAGCACCCCGACGGCATCACCGATCACGATCAGCACATTGCGAATCCGCCACCACGACCCGACCGACTCGACACTCGGCTTCACTGGGTCCTCCCCTGTCCTTCGTACTCGAACGGCATTTTCCATCCGAGCTGTTCCCTAGTTGTTTCGCCCGACATGCCCCCAGTGTTGACGGCGAAGCATGAAGTTTTCGTGAGTTCGGTCGCGAACAAAACGCACACGACGCGCTGTGCTCACCTACCCCGCCGACTGTGCACGCTCCGTCGGCTGCCATCGCCCGCGATGCTCGCCGGGCTGACCGGCGAGCATCACAACGCCAGGTTGCCGGTGCGGATCTAGGCGGTGAAGTTGCGGAACAGCAGTACGGACAGACCCGAACCGACGGCCAGATTGAAGACGGCGGCGGATCCGAAGACCACGACCGGCCGCCAACCCGCCTCGCGCAGGCCGCGCAGCGAGAACTCCAGACCGATGGAGACGAAGGCGAAGATCAGGAACCAGGTGCGCAGATCGTTGACGATCGCGATATGCGCCGCGCCGGCCTTCTTGTCCACCGACTGCAGATACAGCGTGCCGATGACCGAGGCGGCAACGAAGCCGATCACGAACTTCGGGAACCGCTCCCAGAACTGGCGCACCGAGGGCCGCGTCGCACCGGGAATGCGCTCGACCCGGATCGTGAAGTAGGCGGTCAGCGCGATGGCGACGACGCCGATGAGCGCGTTCTGTGTCGTCTTCACGATGGTCGCGATCTGGAGCGCCTTCTCTCCCGCGATCGCACCGGAGGCCGCGACGGCCGCGGTGGTGTCGATATTGCCACCGATCCACGCGCCCGCTACCGCGTCGGAGAGATCGAAAACATCAGCGAGCCAGGGCAATACGAAGATCGACGGCAGCGCGAAGATGATCACCAACGATGCCGCGTAAGCGATCTGCTCACGTTTGGCCTGCACCGCGCCCGCGGCCGCGATGGCGGCGCTGACACCGCAGATCGACACGGCCGAGGAGAGCAGGGCACGCAGCTTATCGTCGAGGCCGAGTCGGCCGCCCAGCCACCAGGTAAAGCCGAAGACCGCCGTGATCAGCAGCAGCGCCTGCAGGATCGACGGGCCCGCCGCCGTGACCAGAATCTTCAGATTGATCGACGCGCCGAGCAGCACCACACCGGTCTTGATGAAGAATTCGGTGCGGAATCCGGCCGAAAGGCGTTCCCGAAGGTCGAGCTTCGCGAGTACGACATTCCCGATCAGGCCGATGACAATGGCATAGACCGGGAATTCGATCGACTTGGCGATCCGTTTGAACGGCGTACCGACGGCCCATCGGGGCACGTGGGTGTCGAAGTAGCGGGTCAGCGCGCCGAGCAGGACGACTACCGCAATCCCGGCTCCGATCTCCGCCACCGTCGGGCGTGAAATCGCCTGCAGTGCAGCGGTTTCGGATTGGACGGCAGCCCGCTCGACTGCCTCCGCCACGGACGCGGCGGAGGCGGTATCCGAAGCCACGGCATCAGCGCTCACGGCGGCCGGCTCGGTCTTGGCGTCGTTGTCCGGCATCACGGCACCAACCAATCCGGGATGGCGCCGACCAGGACCAGAGCGATCAGAACCAGACCGACGATGGCCGCCAGCCAGTCCTCATTCCATGCGAATGTGCTGCCCGAGCGTTTCGCGGGCGGTGTCTGCGACACGGTGGTACTCCTTGCATTTCCTCATCGAGGCCGCAACGTACCAACCGGCCACAGGTCAGCGCACCGATTGCAATCGCAGTGAATCGATCACTCGCACAAAACAACTCGGCCCCGCCGAGTGGCGGGGCCGAGTCGTCCGAAGCCGGATCAGAAGGCGCGGCAGGACCGGATATCGAAGGCCAGGATGGCCTTCGCGCCGAGTTCGGCGAGCCGGTCCATCACCTCGTTGCCGTGCCTGCGCGGCACCATGGCGCGGATCGCGACCCAGCCCGGGTCGGCGAGCGGGGAGACCGTCGGCGACTCGAGGCCGGGCGTGATCTTGACCGCCTCCTCCAGCAGTTCCTTCGGGCAGTCGTAGTCCAACATGATGTACTGCTGGCCGAATACGACGCCCTGGACACGTGCGATGAGCTGATTGCGGGCGCGTTCCTGCTGGTCGGAGCCGGTGCGCTCGATGAGCACACCCTCCGAATCACACAACGTCTCACCGAAGGCGACCAGATTGTGCTGGCGCAGCGTGCGGCCCGAGCCGACCACATCGGCGATGGCATCGGCGACGCCGAGTTGGATGGAGATCTCGACCGCGCCGTCGAGGCGGATCACCTCGGCCTCGATACCACGGCGCTGCAGATCGCTCAGCACCAGATTCGGGTACGAAGTGGCGATGCGCTTGTCGTAGAGGTCCTCGACCTTCCATTCACGCCCGGCCGGTGCGGCGTAGCGGAAGGTGGAGCGGCCGAAGCCGAGGGCCAGCCGTTCCTGCACCGGCGCACCGGAATCCAGCGCCAGATCGCGGCCGGTAATGCCGAGGTCGAGCTCACCGGAGCCGACGTAGATGGCGATGTCCTTGGGCCGCAGGAAGAAGAACTCGACCTGGTTGGCCGGATCGAGAACGGTCAGATCGCGGGAATCGGTGCGTTTGCGATAACCGGCCTCGGCGAGGATCGAGGTAGCCGATTCGGAGAGTGCGCCTTTATTGGGGACTGCGACGCGCAGCATGGGATGGGTCCTTTCGCCAGAGGTGAACTAGGGATCGACGCGCTCCGTCACAGATGTCGGTACACGTCTTCCAGCTTCAGCCCGCGGCCTACCATCAGCACCTGGACCCAGTACAGCAGTTGGGAGATCTCCTCGGCGAGTGCCTCGTCGCCCTCGTGCTCGGCGGCCAACCAGATCTCACCGGCCTCCTCGAGCACCTTCTTACCCTGGAAATGCACGCCGGCGTCCAATGCCGCCACGGTCCCGGACCCCTCGGGGCGGGTGACCGCACGATCTTGCAGCTCGGCGAACAGGGTTTCGAAGTTCTTCACGATGAGCCATTGTTTCAGACGGGTATGCGCACCCGTTGCCCCGGCCCGGCCCGGCCCGACAGGCGCACTCCTCCCGGACTCCGCACCCCTTGTGGTCGGCCTACGAAGGGTGCGGAGCCTCCTGCGTCAGGACTCGGAAAGCAGCGCCGCCAAATCGGCTACGGCAGTGCGCAGATGATCGGCGAAGGCGTACATCTCGGCGGCGACCGGTTTCGGAGTGGCCAGGTAGATGTTCCAGCGGTCCGGCAGCAGGACGTAGGCGATGCCGATGCACTTCCGACTGGTGGAGCCGAAGCCGAAGTAGCGGATATTGATAGACGGGGCCGAGCTGGTGCTCAGGTAGTCGTCGCGCATGATCGTCCAGCCGGGACTGGAGTACAGCGGGATCGGCTCGGTGACGCCGAGTTCGGCGCCGCGTCGGCGCTGGATCCACTCGAGCTCCCAGAGATGCTGTTCGGGCGCGTCACCCGCCTGACACTGCTTGGCGCGTTCGACGTGCGCGCTCGCCGCGGTCCGCGCGGCGGCGAGCCGGTCGGCCGGTGCGACCGCCGGATCCTGCATGGCGTCGACGAACGCCACCATCTCCGGTGTCACCACGCGCATCGCTTCGGTGCGGCCGTTGCGGTACTGCCTGGTGGCAATGGATTCGTAGGTGGCGCCGGTCAATCCCTTGCTGCGTCGGTGCGCCAGCTGATAGCTCAGCTGTGCGAACGCATCCGGCGAGATCGCTAGTTGTTTGGCACGGGTGGTGCCGAAATCGAAAGATACCGTCGCGGTGGCATTCTCGGCCGCATACCGGGAGAACGCCGCCCCGGCCGCCGCAATATCCGCGCGCTGGGCCTGATCGAGGACGAACTCGATCGGTTCGACCGTCGGCAGCCCCTGCGGCTGCGCCCCGGCCCGTTCGGCGTGTTCGGCAGCGGGCGTCTGCAGCAGCGTGTCGACGAAGGACAGGATGGTGGTGCCGTCGAGCCCGCAGTGCTCGACATTGATGCCCGCCTGGCCGTCGGCGAAGACGATGAACGTTACCGACTTGTCGAACCACCGGTTGGCACTGTCGCCGTGCAGCAATTGATCACAGGCCTGCAGTTCGTCGCGCGGCGTGAAATCCTCCAGGCACAGGCCGAACAACGCGGTCTCGATGGCGTCCAAGGCCGTGACATTGGCGGGTTCGGCCCGCAATCCCTGCCTACTGACCGCCCATTCGGCCCGCGCCTTGGTGGTCAGATGGCCGACCGCGGTATCGGTGCGGGCCGAGCGCGCACCGGCCTTGAGCACCGCGCGCAGCCCGTCGGCGAGATCGTCCAGCGAATAGGGCACACCGTCCGGGCCGATCACATCCATCCGGAACATGCTGCCGCGGAAGAACACCACGATATGCCTGGCAGCCGACGGTCCGGGCCATTCGTCGCTGTAGGGTACCCGCACGGAATCCTGTATCTCCCCCGGAATCCGGGTCTCGGAGAACAGGTACTTGTTCTGCCACATCGACAGTTGCTGTCCACGCTGGGTGACCGGCGGGATCGCCTCGATATCGAGAGCCAACTTGTAATCGACCGCGGCCGTGATGATTCCGGCCGCCCGCTCCACCTGTGCGGCCCCGGTGGAGGCGGCCAGTGCGGTGTCATCGCGGAAGAGGAAGAAGAAGTTGGCATTCAATGCGATGCGATCGCGACGGCCCAGATAGCGCGACGGCCAGAACAGATCCAGCCAGCTCCCGACACCGGGAGTGGCATCGTATTCGGCCAGTGCCGCGTGCAGCTTCCGGCCCGGACCGTCGGGGCGAAGCAGGTCGGCGACCGCGGCCTCGGTGGTGGCGAATTCGTCGGCGGTCAGCAGTGGCGCACACCACTGCAGCAATCGCTCGCCGCTGTCCTCCAGCGTCGGCAGGGGCACCCTTGGCAGGTGGTCGTCGGCGGCGAAGGTGCGTTCGGTCAATGCTGGTCCTCGGGGTCGGCGTGTTTCGGTAGCGGTCGCGAGATGTAGAGGTTGGCGAGCAGCCAACCTGTGCTTTCCTGGCCAGCGGTGTCGATACCGTTGGCGGCCAGGGCATTCAGCACCTGGGTGCGTTCATTATCGGATGCGAACTTGCGTTGTTCGAACACCCCGGGGACCTGCTCGGTGCGGTAGCCGAGCGCGGCCAGCTCCGCGGCGATCGGTTCGAAGCTGAACATGCGTAGTACGAAGTGTGCCATCCACGGCCGGCGACGTGGGTGTGCCGTTGCCACCCGCGCCAGCGTCTTCTCGGTGACGTATCCGACGCAACCGGTCGAGATGACGATATCCGCGGCCGCCAGGGTACGGCGTTGCGCCTCGGTCAGATCGGCGGCCTCGAGATCCGCGTGCACCGTGTCGTGCAGGAATCCGGCCTCCTGGGCATAGGCCAGCGCCGGGCGGGCGGCATCCATGCCGATGAAGCGGACACCGGGGAGTTGGTCGCGCGCGTCCAAGCGGGCCCGATCGCGGGCGATAAGCGCGGCCTGATCGGTATCCTCGGCGCCGCCGTAGTGTTCGGCGAGTTCGCTCACGGTGGTGTCGAAGCGCAGCAGGGCCGCGTTGACGCCATAGGAGCAACCGATATCGAGCACGGTCGGGGTGTCCACGCGCGCGGAGGCGCGGTATTCCCGAATCTGCTGCTGGAAGTGCGGTTTCGCCAGTTCCGGTATGCGGTAATCCAATTCGGCCATCCGGGCGTAATAATCGCGCGGATCGGGTCGGTCGTAGATATCGTCGAAGGAAGCTTTTCCGGTCGTATGTAACGGCACTGGCATGTCGTCCCTCTCAGTCGAGCAACCGATCGCCACGGACGGCGTCGGCCGCGGCGGCTAGGTGATCGGGCAGCACCCGCCCGAACAGTTGACGGGTGCGTTCCACGGTGCCGATGACACCGGGCCGATCGGTATAGGCGAAGATCGCCGAATGCCGTGCCCTGCCGCCCTCGACCGGTGAAACCCGGTGCAGCGAGAAGCGGCCCTGGAACAATTGCAGATCACCGGGCCGCAGATCGAGGTGCTGGATCAGGTGCGCACCGGATCCGGTGAGCACGTCCCGCACATCGTCGAGGTTCTCGGCGCGGGGCGAGCGAATATTCGGACAGTACTCGAAGATTCCACCGGTCTCGGCCGGCTGGGTCAACATACTGACGGTGAATTCATTGGTGTCGAAATGCCAAGGATGCGACATTCCGGGCGCCACCACATTCAGGCACAGTCCGGCCAAAGGGTCGGCGAATTCGTGCAGTTCGGTCAGCCCGAAACAATCCGCGACGAAGCGCTGGAAGATCGTACTGGTGTAGAGCCGATGGATCAGGGCCGCGGCCGGGATGCGGTCGCGCGGGACGAATGCGTTGCCGCGTTCCAGCACGATGCGCCCCGGATGGTCTTGCGGCAGTTCGGTATTCAGCGGAATGTTGTACGCGTTGACGCGCTCGACCTCGTAGTGCGCATCCGGGGCCATCGCCTCGCCCTGTGCGCGCAAGGTATCGATCAACTCCGGTCGGATGAACTCCCGCAGTACCGTACAACCACTCTCGGCGAGTTCCGCGCGTGCCCGCGCCACCGCATTCCCCCACGCCGCGGCGGACGGATCCCCCAGCGGATACCGTGCCGTATCGACGATTTCGTCCAGGACATCCGTCGCTGCCATGGCGTCATTTTGGTAGAGCGATCGGCGACACGCCCGGGATTCGACAAAGTTGCCGGTGACTACGGTCACACCTACCAACTGCGCGCAGTTACGTTGCGGCACAGTAACTCTCACTATGCCGAGGTCGGGAGTGTCGGCTCACGAACAGCGGGACTCACGATCTTGATCCATCCCGAAAGCGCCCCCGCTCGCGGGGCGCGGTTCAACCTCCGACGCGCAGCGCGTCTTCCAGATCGCGCAGGGTCAATCCCACCAATGAATCACGGAATACCCGCTGCGGCGCCGCCGAAACCGCTATCTCACACGGGATCACGATGACAGCACAGCCGGCGGCACCGGCCGCGGCCGCACCGGTCGGCGAATCCTCCACTGCCACACAGTCTCGCGGGTGCACGCCGAGCAGTTCGGCAGCGCGCAGATAGATCTCGGGTTCCGGCTTGCCGTGCGCGACTTCGTCACCGCAGACTGACACATCGAAGAAGTCGCGGCCGAGCGTATCCAATCCGAATTCCGTAAGCGACCGCTTGGTATTGGTGACCAATGCGGTCGCGAGACCCGCGGTGCGCACCAATGCGAGCGCATCCTTCGCGCCGGGCCGCCATGGGATCGGGCCCGCCATCAATTCGGTCACCCGCTGCTCGATGAATTCACCGGCGGCGCGCAGCGCATCCGGTGTCGCTTCGATACCCAAACCATCGAAAATAAGCCGAAGGGCGTTCGGTCCGGACGCACCGATCAATGAATGCCGCAGTTCATCGCTCATCTCGTGACCGTGTGCGCGCGCCAGTTCCCGTACGGCGATATCCCACAGCTTCTCCGAATCGAGCAGGGTGCCGTCCATATCCCACAGCACCCCGGCAAGTCGTGCCGTCACCCCGATTCGTCTCCCTTGTCTACAAGCCCGACGCGGCGATCAACAATCGCCCGTTCTCCGACACGACCTGGATCCATCGGTTCTCCGATGAGGTCGAGCCGTTCTTCAGGTTATAGGTCAGCGAAACGACCGCCCGGTTCTCACCGTTCGGCGTGACGCCGCCCACGCTTACCGAACGAACGGAGGACCAGAACTGCGAGTAGGAGCCGAAACCACCGGTCTGGGCCTGGTAGGACGACGTCAACTGGCCCCACCCACCCTGCACATTGCCGGGCAGCATCCCGTAGTAGCCGTAGATGAATTGCGAGATCCGGTCCGGGGTGGCCGGACCGAACGCGGTGGTGGTCGTCGTCGCTGGTGCGGTGGTCGATGGTGTCGGGCTCACCGTCGTGCTCGGTCGGGTGGTCGGCGCCGCGGTGGTCGATGGGGCCTGCTGCTCCGGCTGACCCGGTTGGATCGCGATCGCCGACTCCGATTCGGTCGCCGAACCGCTCGGCGCGGATGTCGGCGTCGTCGAACCGACCGCCGCACCGCCCGAATTGTCCTTGTTCAGCGACGACACGATGACCGCGGCCAGGACCAGCACCGCGACCGCGGCGGCCGCGGCCACCGCGATCAGGCGGCCACGACTCTGCTGGCCGTCACCGCCACCGCCGGGCACAGTGCCACCGGACTTCGGCGGTGCGGGCGGCGGCACGACGGTGACACCCGGTGCCTGCGGACCCGCGAGCGCGACGACCTGCGTCGCGTCCTCCGCCGCGCCGCCCGAATTGCTCAGAACGGTGGTCGCACCCGCATCAGCGCCTGGTGCGGGCAGCACCTTGGTGACCGTCGGCGTGGTCACCAACGCCGGCGTGCGGCCCGCCGCGACGGCTTCCAGCGCCGCCTTGGCCTCGCGCATATTCGGGCGGCCATCGATCGAGGCGGCCAGCAGCCGCATCAGCACCGGACCGAGTTCTCCGGCGCGCCGCGGGGGTGGCACCTGTGCTCGGGCCGCGGCGTGCAGGACCGCGAGCGCGTTATCACCCTCACCGAAGGGCGGACTGCCCTCGACCGCCGCATACAGCGTCGAGCCGAGCGCGAAGACATCCGAGGCCGGTGCCGGATCCTCGCCGCGCGCCACCTCCGGCGCCAGGTAGGCGGGGGTGCCGGCGAGGAATCCGGTCGCGGTGACCGTCACGTCACCGACGGCGCGAGAGATGCCGAAGTCGGTGATCTTCACCGTGCCGTCGTCACCGACCAGCAGATTCGCCGGCTTCACGTCCCGGTGCATGATGCCCGCATCGTGTGCGGCGGCCAGCGCGCCCGCGGCCTGAGCCCCGATGCGGGCCACCTCGGTCGGCGCGAGGGTCCGCTTGCCCGCCAGTTTCGCGGCGAGGCTCGGTGCGTTCATGTACTCCATGACCAGCCAGGGCTGGCCGTCCTCCTCGGCGACATCGAAGACGGTGATCGCGTTGGGATGGTGTAGTCGTGCGGCGATGCGCCCCTCCCGCATGGCCCGCAGCTTGGCCTCCAGGGCCTGGGACCGGGACAGACCGGGTGCGAGCACCAACTGCTTCACCGCGACCGTGCGGCGCAGCCGGACGTCGGTCGCCCGCCACACCACACCCATGGCACCCGTGCCGATCGGATCCGTCAGCCGATACCGTCCAGCGATCAACCGGTCCGCCGTCATGGTGTTGTGCCCCTCCTGCTTTACCGCCGAGCCAATTCCGCACTCCGCGCGTAAGCGGAAATCTTCGAAAATGCTACGCGCTGAAGTCCTTTGCACCCGAATTGCCGAAGGACGCTCGCATCCGCCGACTGCCCCGGATGCAGTTGCAACTGTTCAGACTTTGTCATACCCGACCGACATCCATCCACCGTCGCGTGGCCCCTGACGCGATAGCCCTGGTCAGAGGCACGCGGCCGACCGGATACGCCCGCGCGTCGCGCCCCCTCGTGTCGTCGCGCGCTGCGCTCGGCCGCAATTGATCTCACATATCACGAGGTGATCAAGGTCGTCACCGCACCGATGGGGTCGGTGCCGATGCGGTGAGAATCACAACCTCCGGACCGGCCGGATAACGAATTCCGCCCCGAAACAGACTGGTCGGCACCTACGCGTTGAAGTACTTGGCCTCCGGATGCAGCAGCACGAAGGCGTCGGTCGACTGTTCCGGATGCAACTGCAGTTCCTCGGACAGCACGACGCCGATGCGGTCGGACTCGAGCAGGTCGACCAGCTTCGCGCGGTCCTCCAGATCCGGGCAGGCGCCGTAGCCGAAGGAGTAGCGGGCGCCGCGGTAGCCGAGTTTGAAGTACTCCTGCACATCCGACGGGTCGGAATCGGCGATCGAATGTCCGTCCAGCACCAACTCTTCGCGGACCCGGCGGTGCCAGTATTCGGCGAGTGCCTCGGTGAGCTGGACGCCGATGCCGTGCACCTCGAGGTAATCGCGGTAGTTGTCGGCCGCGAACAGTTCATTGGCGAAGTCGGCGATCGGCTGACCCATGGTGACCAACTGGAACGGCAGCACATCGACTTGACCGGTTTCGCGTGCGCGTTCGCGCGAGCGGATGAAGTCGGCGATGCACAGGAACCGATCGCGCTGCTGGCGCGGGAAGGTGAACCGGTGGCGTTGCGGCGCATCCGGATCGGGCTCGGCCAGCACGATCACGTCATCGCCCTCGGAGACCGCCGGAAAGTACCCGTAGACGAGCGCCGCATGCTGCAGCACACCTTCGGTGGACAACCGGTCCAACCAGTACCGCAATCGCGGCCGCCCCTCGGTCTCCACCAACTCCTCATAGCTCGGGCCCTCACCGCCGCGCTGACCGCGCAGACCCCACTGACCGAGGAATAGCGCGCGTTCGTCGAGCAGTCCCGAATACTCGTGCAGCGAAACGCCTTTCACCACCCGGGTGCCCCAGAACGGCGGCGCCGCGACCGGCAGATCCGCGGCCACATCGGAGCGCGCCGGCACCTCGATCGGCACCTCGGCCGCCTTGCGCTGTTCGGCGATCCGCTTGGAACGCTCGTGCCGCGCCTTGCGCTCGGCCGCCTTCTCGCGTTCCGCGATCGCCGCCGGGCTGTCCGGATCGACGCCGCCGCCGCGCTTGCGGGTCATGATGTCATCCATCAGCCGCAGGCCCTCGAAGGCGTCGCGCGCGTAGTGCACATCGCCGTGGTAGACCTCGGTGAGATCGTTCTCGACGTAGGCGCGGGTCAGCGCCGCACCGCCGAGCAGCACCGGGAACTGGTCGGCGACGCCCTTGGCGTTGAGCTCCTCCAGATTCTCCTTCATCACCACGGTCGACTTCACCAGCAGACCGGACATGCCGATCACATCGGCCTTCTTGTCGACCGCGGCATCGAGAATGGTCGCGATCGGTTGTTTGATGCCGAGGTTGACGACCTCATAGCCGTTATTGGACAGGATGATGTCGACCAGATTCTTGCCGATATCGTGCACATCGCCCTTGACCGTGGCCAGCACGATGCGCCCCTTACCGCTGTCGTCGGTGGCCTCCATATGCGGCTCCAGATAGGCCACCGCCGCCTTCATCACCTCGGCCGACTGCAACACGAACGGCAATTGCATCTGGCCGGAGCCGAACAGCTCACCGACGGTCTTCATGCCCGACAGCAGCGTTTCGTTGATGATCTGCAGCGGCGGCACCTCGGTCATGGCGGCATCGAGATCGGCCTCCATCCCGGCCTTCTCACCGTCGACGATCCGCCGCGCCAACCGCTCGAACAGCGGCAGCGCCGCCAATTCCTCCACGCGCGAGGCCCGCGAAGACGAAGCCGACACTCCCTCGAACAGCGACATCAACTGCTGCAGCGGGTCGTAATCGGCGCGGCGTCGGTCGTAGACCAGATCCAGTGCGGTCTCGCGCTGTTCCTCCGGAATGCGGGCGATCGGCAGGATCTTCGAGGCGTGCACGATGGCCGAATCCAGTCCGGCCTGGACACATTCGTGCATGAATACCGAATTCAGCACCTGACGGGCGGCGGGATTGAGTCCGAAGGAGATATTCGACAGGCCGAGGGTGGTCTGCACCTCGGGATGCCTCTGCTTGAGCAGCCGGATGGCCTCGATGGTTTCGATGCCGTCGCGCCGCGACTCCTCCTGGCCGGTGCCGAGGGTGAAGGTCAGCGTGTCGATGATGATGTCGCTTTCGCGTAGACCCCAGTTGCCGGTGATATCGGCAATGAGCCGCTCGGCGATCTCCACCTTCTTCTCGGCGGTGCGGGCCTGGCCCTCCTCATCGATGGTCAGCGCGACCACCGCGGCGCCGTGCTCGCTGACCAGCTTCATCGTCTGTTGGAACCGGGATTCGGGACCGGCGCCGTCCTCGTAGTTCACCGAGTTGACCGCGCACCGACCACCCAGATGCTCCAAACCGGCCTGCAGGACCGGGGTTTCGGTGGAATCGAGCATGATCGGCAGGGTCGATGCGGTCGCCAACCGGGACGCCAGCGCCGACATATCCGCGGTGCCGTCGCGTCCGACATAGTCGACACACAGGTCGAGCATATGCGCGCCGTCACGGGTCTGGTCCTTGGCGATATCCAGGCATTTCTGCCAGTCCTCGGCGAGCATGGCCTCGCGGAAGGCCTTGGAGCCGTTGGCATTCGTGCGCTCACCGATCATCAGGATCGAGGCATCCTGTTCGAACGGCACCGCCGTGTACATGCTCGAAACGCTCGGCTCGTGCACCGGTTCGCGGCGTGCCTGCAGCGGCGGCAGCGTCGGTTCCACCTCGCGCACCGCCGCGGTGACCTGGCGAATATGTTCGGGCGTGGTACCGCAGCAGCCGCCGACCAGCGCGAGACCGAATTCGGATACGAAGCCGCGCAACGCGATTGCCAGCTCTTCCGGAGTCAGGGGGTACTCCGCGCCGTTCGCGCCGAGCACTGGTAGGCCGGCATTCGGCATGACCGACACCGGCACCGTCGCATGCCGGGACAGATGGCGCAGATGTTCGCTCATCTCATCCGGTCCGGTGGCGCAGTTCAGTCCGATCATGTCGATGCCGAGCGGCTCCAGCGCGGTCAGCGCCGCGCCGATCTCACTGCCCACCAGCATGGTGCCGGTGGTCTCCACCGTGACGTGGGTGATGATCGGAATCCGCCGGCCAAGCTTGACCATCGCCCGCTGGCTCCCGGTCACCGCGGCCTTGACCTGCAACAGGTCCTGGCAGGTCTCGATCAGAACGGCGTCGGCACCGGCCTCGAGCATGCCGAGCGCGGCCTCGGTGTAGGCATCGCGCAGCGCGGTAAAGGGGGCGTGACCCAGTGTCGGCAGTTTGGTGCCCGGTCCCATCGAACCCAGCACATAGCGCGGGGTGCCGTCGGCGCTCGGGCCCATCTCGTCGGCGACTTCGCGGGCCAGACGGGTACCGCGCTCGGAAAGATCGCGAATCCGGTCGGCGATATCGTAATCGGCGAGGTTCGGCAGATTGCAGCCGAAGGTGTTGGTCTCGACCGCATCCGCACCGGCCTCGAAGTACGCGCGATGGATATTGCGCAGCACATCCGGGCGGGTGTCGTTCAGTATTTCGTTGCAACCCTCGAGACCACGGAAGTCGTCCAGCGTCAGCTCGGCCGCCTGCAACATCGTGCCCATCGCGCCGTCGCCGATCACGACACGCCGACGGAGCGTGTCGAGAAGGGTGGTATCGAAGGCGGCTGAGCTGGACGCAGACATGTGATCAAGCGTAGTGGGCCGCTACGACATGCCGAACCACCGTATCGGTGTCGGGCGCCACACCTGCCCAGACAGATGAACAAACGGTGCCGCGCCGACTACGCAAATTCAACGCCGCGTGCTCACACGCCGTAGGCTGACCGGGGTGAACTCCAGTGAATCTCCGGTGTCGCCCGAGCCGGAACTGCCGACTTTGCGCGATCCTGTGCTGGTCGCCGCCTTCGAAGGCTGGAACGACGCGGGTGATGCGGCAAGCGGCGCCGTCGAGCATCTGGAACTGATCTGGGATGCCGAGCCGCTGGCCGAACTCGACTCCGAGGACTATTACGACTACCAGGTCAATCGGCCGACGGTACGTCAGGTCGACGGTGTGACCAGGGAAATCCAGTGGCCGTCCACCATGCTCTCGGTCTGCTCGCCGCCCGGCAGCGAGCGCGATGTGGTGCTGCTGCGCGGTATCGAACCCAATATGCGCTGGCGCAGCTTCTGCGCGGATCTGCTCGAGTTCATCGAACAACTCGGCGTGCAGACCGTCGTCATACTCGGCGCACTGCTCGCCGACACCCCCCACACCCGGCCCGTCCCCGTCACCGGATCGGCCTATAGTAAGGAAGCCGCCGAGCGGTTCAGTCTGGAGCAGACCCGCTACGAGGGACCGACCGGCATCACCGGGGTGCTGCAGGATCAATGTGTGAAGGCGGGCGTACCCGCCGTTTCGTTCTGGGCGGCCGTGCCGCATTACGTCTCGCAACCACCGAATCCGAAGGCGACCATCGCGCTGCTGCACCGCGTCGAGGATGTGCTCGATATCGAGGTGCCGCTCGGCGAGCTACCCAAACAGGCCGAGGACTGGGAGACCGCCGTCAACGAGATGACCGTCGGCGACGATGAGATCAGCGAATATGTGCGCTCGCTCGAGGAACGCGGCGACGCGGCCGTCGATCTCAACGATGCGATGGCCAAGATCGATGGTGACGCCATCGCGGCCGAATTCGAAAAGTACCTGCGCAGGCGGGGTCCGGGCAGCTTCGGACTGTAAGCGATTCGCGGCGTTGCGGTTCGGGTTCGGACAATTCACCGAAAGTTCGCCACGGGGCCATGTGCAAGTATGGAAAGGCTTGCCATATAGACTTCCCGGGTGACTATTCACCGGATCGTCGCGCACCTTCGTAGTTTCGACGACCGGATCGCCGTCCTCTGCTCTGGATGTCCATCGGCGGCCGTCACAGCAGCGGAATCGGTGCCGGATGGTTTGGAGCGGATCACCTATGCGCAGCTGGCGGCACGTGTCGAGGAGTACGCCGAGCAGCTCGGAGCGAACCGGCGCCTCATCGCGCTCGCGGCGCGCAACGATATCGACTCGCTCGTCGCGTATCTCGGCGCGCTGAGCGCGGGCTGCGTCGTTCTGCTCACCGCCGAGATCACCAGTGAATTGCTGGCCACCTACGATCCCGATGTCGTGATCGATGCGGGTCCGCCGCAAATTCGGCGGGCGCGCTCCGCCCATCGCCTGCATCCGGAGTTGGCGCTGCTGCTGAGTACTTCGGGTTCGACCGGTTCGCCGAAGCTGGTGCGGTTGTCCGCGGCCAATCTGCTGACGAATGCGGACGCCATTGGCGAATATCTGGCCATCGATGCCGATGATCGCGCCGCGACGACCCTGCCGATGTTCTATTGCTACGGACTGTCGGTCGTGCACAGCCATCTGCTGCGCGGCGCGAGTCTGCTGCTCACCGACCGGTCGGTTCTCAACGACGATTTCTGGGTCCAATTCCGTCGCTACGGTGCAACGTCTTTCGCGGCGGTGCCGTACACGATCGATCTGCTCGAACGCATCGGCTTCGCCGAGATGACACTGCCGAGCCTGCGCTATATCACCCAGGCTGGCGGCCGCCTCGCGCCCGAGCGGGTCCGCGACTACGCCGAACTGGGCAAGCGGGCGGGCTGGGACTTCGTCGTCATGTACGGCCAGACCGAAGCCACCGCGCGAATGGCCTATCTGCCACCGGAATTGGCCGCCGAATATCCGGACTGCATCGGCCAACCGATTCCCGGCGGCCGATTCACCCTGGAGCAGGTACCGGATACCGACGACGAGGAACTGGTCTACCACGGGCCGAATGTGATGCTCGGCTACGCCGAGAACCCGCGCGATCTCGCGCTGGGCCGCACGGTCCACGCGCTGCGCACCGGCGATCTGGCTCGGCGTACACCCGACGGGCTGTACCAGGTGGTCGGCAGGCGCAGCCGGTTCGCCAAGATCTTCGGCCTGCGCATCGATCTGCAGCGGCTCGAATCCGGCTTGACCGCAGCCGGTTTCACGGCCTGCTGCATCGATGATGGCGACCAGCTGGTCGTCGCCGCCGAAAATCCGGCGGAATCGCTGACCGCGACCGCTGCCGAACTGTCCGGTCTGCCCGCCGCGGCCATTCGCACGTGCGTGGTCGAGGAGATACCCCGCCTGCCCAACGGCAAGCCCGACTATCCGGCGATACGCCAGCTCACCGCATCCGAACGCGACCTGCCGACACGCGATATCCGCGCGCTCTACGCCATTGCCCTCGGCATCGATCCCACGCTGGTCCGGCCCGACAGCACCTTCGTCGACCTCGGCGGCAACTCGCTGACCTACATCACCACCTCGACCCGCCTCGAGCGCGCACTCGGCCGACTGCCCGCGAACTGGCCAGATCTGACTGTCGCCGAACTCGAACGGATTCCGGACGGCCACCGGGCATTCGGGCGCACCGTGGACACCCCGACCCTCTTGCGCGCCGCCGGGATCGTGCTGATCGCGGGCTCGCATATCGGCATGTTCGTGCTCTGGGGCGCGGCCCATATCCTGCTCGGTGTCGCCGGGTTCAACTTCGCCCGGTTCGCGGTCACCATGACCCCCCGCGCCGAACGGCTGCGGCACGCGCTGCGCACGGTGGCGCTCATCGCCATCCCGACCGCCGCATGGGTCGCGCTGACGCTGCTGTTCACCGACTATTACGGCTGGCAGAACGTGTTGCTGCTCAATAAGATTCTCGGACCGCGCGACAGCGACACCGCGGGGCACCTGTGGTTCATCGAGGTGCTCGTGCTGTTCATGGTCGTGTCCGCGCTCTTGGTGCGGGTGCCGTTCATCGATGCCGTGCAGCGACGCGAGCCGTTCTGGTTCGCCATGGGACTTGTCGGGCTCACCTTGGTGTTTCGGTTCTGGTCGTTCGGGCTCTACCCGGCCAAGGATGTACCGTTCTCGCCGCTGGCCTGCTGGTTCTTCGCCCTCGGCTGGGCGGCCGCGAAGGCTACGTCGATCTGGCAGCGGCTGTTGGTGACTGCAGTGCTGCTGATCACGGTGCCCGGCTACTTCGGCATTCCCGATCGGGAGCGGCTGGTGATGTCCGGGCTGCTGTTGTTGATCTGGCTGCCCGCGGTCCGCGTGCCGGCCCTGGTGGCCGGAGTCGCCGCGCTGCTGGCCGACAGCTCGTTGTTCGTCTATCTGCTGCACTGGCAGGTCTATCCGCCATTCGGGCAACACCATGTCGCGGCGCTGCTCGCATCCCTCGCGGCCGGTGCGGTCGCGACCTGGCTGGTGGCGAATCTGCGGCGCAGGTCAGTCCTGGTGCACAGCTTCTTCGCCGAGAGCCTCGTCGCGAAGCGCGCAGCTCTCGATGGTCCACACCTGCGCCGCCGCATCCTGGGCCAGCTTCGCGAGCAGGATGTCTCGCGGAATCGTCTGGCCGGCAAAGTGATCGAGTGACGGCACCACCACATGGTGCGCGTCGGCCCGCTTGAGCTCCTGGGTCAGCTCGGCGAATGCCGTGCCGTCACCGGAATTCGATTCATGGAATGTTGCGGCGAAGCAAAGCCCTTCGTCGCGAGCGAGGCTGCTCATCGCGTCCTCGAGCTCTGCACCATGGCCATCGGCCAAATCATCACGCAAGTATCCATAGATCAACGCTTCCACCCGAACCTCCGTTGGATTGGGGATCTCTCGCTGTTCTCTTATGTGGATCACCCCCGTCGCCGAGGGGCACTGCGTACATGCAAGAGCAGACGTCCTTACATCTGGAGCGTGGCAAATCTTCCGCGCCCATATCCAGAATGTAGGACGCAAAACTGCGAGTGCAGGTGTCAACCCAGTGACATCTGTATGCCCTATCCGGGCCACTGAGCGTTAACTGATGAGATACTACAGACGTGGCCGCTGGAGACGATCGACCCGTCTGGGCTGTCCGAATGCGCTCCGAACGCGATGCACGGGGGTGGTCGCAAGCCGACGCCGTCCGTGTCATGCGCGCGAAGTCTTCGCACAACCTGCCGACGGACAGTACCCTGCTGCGTAATTGGCGACGCTGGGAGTCGGGCGAGTCGCGTCCGGACGATTTCTATGCCCCTATCATCGCCGCCGCATTCGATACGGTAACCGCAGCGTTCTTCCCGAAAAACCGTCCCAGCCGCGACGATGAGCTGCTCTCGGCAACCGGGATGGACACTCTCGAATTCATCGGCAGGCTACGGATGTCCGATGTCTCCACGGCCACACTCGATGCCATCCGCATCACCGCGGAGCGGCTGTGCTGCGAGTATCCCTTCGCCGATCCGCACGATCTGCATACCGAGGGCACATCTTGGTTGCGCCGTATCACTTCACTGTTGGACGGCCGACTGACGCTGGCGCAGCATCGGGAAATCCTCGTACTGGCCGGTTGGGTTGCGCTGCTGGTCGGTTGCGTGGACTACGACCTCGGTCGGCGCACCACCGCGGAAGCCACTCGCCGCGCGGCCTATTCGCTCGGCCGCGAGGCCGACCACGCCGAGATCACCGGCTGGAGTGCGGAAATGGCCGCCTGGTTCGCACTGACCCAGGGTAACTATCGAGGTGCGATCGAGGCGGTCGACCCGGCGCTCGCAACCAGCCGCAGTCTCGGCGTCGGTGTCCAGTTGTCGGCACAACGTGCGAAGGCCTGGGCTCGACTGGGTGACCGACGCGAGGTGGAGGCGTCGCTGAACCAAGGTCGAGCTATCCTCGAGCGACTCGACCACCCGACCAATCTGGACAACCATTTCGTGGTCGATCCGCAGAAGTTCGATTTCTATGCCATGGACTGCTGCCGGGTGGCGGGTGAGGATCCGCGGGCAGAATCCTATGCGCGCGAGGTGATCCGCCACTCGACCCGCGCCGACGGCACGATACGCAATCCGATGCGGGTGTCGGAGGCACACCTCACCCTCGCGGTGGTCGCGGTGCGCGACCGCGATCTGGAACTCGCATTGAACGAGGGCATGCGGGCCTTCGCGGGCAAGCGTCGATCACTGCCGTCGCTGATGTGGATCGCGGGCGAGGCGGCGCGCGAAATCATCGAGCGCTTCCCCGGCGATCCGCGCACCCGGGTGTATCTGGATCAGTTGCGGACCTTGTCCTGCGAGTGATCATTTCGGCGTAGGTTTGATGCATCGCCGGCGGTAAGGGGTGGGCGATGAATCGGGTTCGCGTCATTGTGCGTCGCGATGCGGACGAATCGCTACGCACCACGGTGTTCGAGGCGGGTACGCCCATCGGCGAACGGGTAGCACCGCTACCTGATCTGCTGGCCTGCGCCTGGGATGCGGTGGGTGGCCAACCGGAGACGGTGCGTCGAACGGTTGTGCAGATCGGTACCGCACTGCGCGACACACTGTTCGAGCCGCGCACCACCTGGCAGCTGATGCGACTCGTCGACGACTCCGATACAGAGGTGGTCTTCGATATCGACGACGATACGATGCTGCTCCCCTACGAGATGCTGGTGCTCGCCGACGCTATGCCCCTGGCCATGCGGCCGACCGTAGCCATCTCCCGAAGGCATTCGGGTGCCGGGCAGCCCAACCCCTTCCCGGCACCGGGACCGATGAAGATTCTGGCCGCGGTCGCCGCGCCGACGGAAACCCACACGGCCAATGTGGCATTGGATGTGGAAGCGGAGATGCAGGCGATCCTCGACGCGGTCTCGCAGGTGCCGACCGCGGGCGGCGGCGTGCGCATCCTCGAGGTCGCTTCCCTACAGCAGATCACCGCCGCGCTGCGGGCCGAGGAGTTCCATGTGCTGCATCTGAGTGCGCACGGGTCGGCGACGATGCTGGAATTGGAGGATGAGGACGGCGATCCGGATCTGATCGAGGCCGCCGATCTCATTGCCGCGCTGCGTGCTTCGGAACGGGCGCTACCCCTGGTGGTGTTGTCGAGTTGTGGCGGTGTCGACGGCGGCCCTGCCGGGCTGGCGCGCACGCTGATCAGCGGGGGTGTCGAGCGGGTACTGGTCATGCAGACGCGGGTTTCGGACCGATATGCCACGCGGTTGGCGAAATCGTTCTACGCCATGCTGTCCGCGCACCCGGCCGGGTCGGTCGCCTTCGCATTGGGGCAGGCGCGCTATGCCCTCGAGCAGGAGCGGCTCGCCGATGGCGCGTCGGTTCCGCCCGAATGGTTCGTACCGACGCTGCTGACCGGTATCGCCGATCGGCCGCTGTGGCATCCGACGGCGCCGCCGCGACCGCTCGGGCGCCGGACGCAGGCGCCGAGCGGTGCGACGGTGCGCGAGTTGCCGGTCGGCTATCTGATCGGCCGCCGCGGGCCGGTGCGCGATATCGTCCGGATGCTCGATTCGTCGCGCGGGCGACCGGGTGTGGTGATCACCGGGATGGGCGGGCTCGGGAAGACAGCGGTGGCCGGTCGCGTGGCGGCGCGGATGCGGGAGCGCGGCTGGCATATCGCCGAGCATGTGGGGCAGTGGAATCCGTCCGCGCTGTGTGCCGCGATCCGCGCGGCGATCGCGGACGACCCGGCATTGCGCACGGTATCCGAGGCGCTGGACCGCGCTAGCGGCGAGCAGGCCCTCGAGCATGTCCATCGGTTGTTGGCGGGGAGCCGAGTGCTACTGCTGTTCGATGATTTCGAGCAGAATCTGAGCCGGCCGGGCGGTGCCGAATTTCTGGATCCCGGTTTCGCCGAACAGTTTTCGCAGTTGTGTCGGATTGCCGGGACCGGTCGATTGCTGGTTACCTGCCGCTATCCGGTTCCGGGTGGTCTCACGGAGGTCGGCTTGACGCCACTGAGTCCGGCCGAGTTGCAGCGCATGTTCCTACGGCTGCCGCAGATCAGCGGTTTGGGTCCGGAGGAGCAGCGGCTCGTCGCGCGGACGATCGGTGGACATCCGCGGCTCATCGAATTCGTCGACGCGCTCTTGCGCGGTGGCGACGGCACACTGCGTCCGGTCGGTGCGCGGCTGCGCCGCTTGGCAGCCGAACACGCGGTCGATCTCGGCCAGGACCGAACCCTGGCCGAAAGCCTCGACACCGCGGTCGTGCTCGGCACCCGCGACATCCTCGTCGATGCGCTGGTCGACCTGCTCGACGCATCCGAACGCGAACTGCTGCTGCAGATTTCACTCTCGCGGACGCCGCTGCGCGATCTGGATATCTCCCATGCCCGCTTCGGTGCCGACGCGACGCGAGACCAGCGCCGCGAAGTGCTGGCGGCCATCGATACATTGCTCAGGCTGACACTGTTGACCACCGATGACGACCGATACCTCGTGCACCCGTGGGTCGCCCAGGCCCTCGATACCCACCAGGGTGCCGATCGGATCCGCCGCCACAACCGAGCCCACGCGATGCGAATCGCCCGAATCTCGGCTGGTTTCCGGGATTTCCACGACTACAGCGAGGCATGCGGACATCTACTCGCCGCGGGCCGGTACACCGAACTCACCGAACTCGCCATCCCCTTCTGTCGCGAGTTGGACCAATTGCAGGTCGCCGCCCTGCTCGGCGAGATCATGCCAACTCTGCCGATCGATACGCCCGGCTATCTCGAGCTCGGCGACCGCGAGGTACGCGCACTGCGCCGCACCGGAAACCTCGGTGCCGCGACCGATCGCCAGTGTGCACTGGTCGAGGTGCTGCGGGCCAGGGTCCAAACAGCCTCGGGCAGTGCGGATGCCCGACGCGCACTCGTCATCGGCCTGGACACCCTCGGTGAACTCGCCGTGCTGGGTGGAGATCTCGGCACGGCGCGCGAGCACTACAGCCGATCCCTGCGCACCGCACGGCATCTCACGAATACCGATCCGCACAACGTCGATATGCAACAGGTTCTCAGCCGTGCACTGGAGAGCCTCGGCGATATCGCCGTGCGCACCGGGGATCTCACGGCCGCGCTCGCCCACCACACCGAGGCACTGGCCATCCGACGCTCCCTCGCCGATAACGCCCCCACTCGCGTGGACCTGCACCGCGACCTGGCCAATGCCTGCACCCGACTCGGTGACCTGGCCGTACTGACCGCCGATCTCGACGGCGCACAGTACCTCTACACCGAATCCCTCACACTGCACAGCGGTCTCATCGAATCGGGCCCCGATGCCGCCGAATCCCGGCGTGGCCTGGCCATCGCACACGGCAAACTCGGTGATCTCGCCATGCGCGCCGGGCACGGCGAGACCGCGAGCAGGCACTATTTCGAAAAGCTGCGCATCAGTACCGAACTCTCGCTGGCCGATCCTGGCGATACCGAGATCACCCGCGACGTCGCCATCGCCATGCAGCAGATCGGCGACACCTCGCTGCTCTACGAAACACCCGAGGAAGCGTTCACCTTCTTCACCGAATCCCTCGCCATCCACCGCGAACTCGCCGATCAGGATCCCGGCAACGCCGAATACCGCCGCGATCTCGCCATCGCACTCAACCGGTCCGGCGATGTGGCCATGCAACTCGGCGAACTCGCCGCGGCCTCGACCCACTACTCCCAAGCTCTGGCGATCCACCGCGGATTCGCCGACGCCGATCCGGGCAATGCCCGAAATCAACGCGACCTCAGCATTTCCCATGACAAACTCGGCGACTTGGCCGTCCGCACCGGCGACTATCTGGCCGCCGACCACCACTACACCCAATCCCTCACCCTCGCAAAGCAACTCGCCACCGCCGACCCCAGCAACACCGAAAAGCAGCGCGACCTGAGCATCTCGCACTGCCAACTCGCCAGGGTGGCCGCCGCGACCGGCGCCTTCACCCTCGCCTTCCGCCACAACACCGAGGCACTCACCATCGCCCGCCGCCTGGCCGCCGCCGATCCGGAGAATCTGCAACTGCACCGCGATGTCGGTCTGATCCTCTGGGCCATCGGTGCCGCCGCCGAACGCGAATACGACTACGACACCGCCGCCGAGGTCTACCGTGAGGCCCTCGCGATCGCCCAGGACATCCTCGAAACCGACCCGGCCAGCCCCCGCGCCCTCCGGGATATGGAATTCGCCTTGGCCAACCTGGGGCGCGTACTCGACATCGTCGACCCGAACCCGCTCGGGTCCACCCACAACGGCATCAATACCGTCATCGAACAAGGCAAGCGCCTGCTCCGCCGACTCCTCCCGCCGCAGTGAGCTACTGTTCGACCGGGAGTCTATGGACCACGTGAGCGATCAGTGCGGCGGCCACTGCGATTGCGGCGGATATTCGGGCCGCTGGAACTGTGTGGCCGGTGGTTGGGGTTGCCACGGTGGTGGGGTCGGCGCGGCCAGCGTGCGGGGTCCTCGTGATTGCGCGGTGGCGCTGATCGCCGTGACGACCGCGCCCAGCGCGAAGACGAAGGCGGGCAGGTTCAGGGCGAAGTCCTTGACTTCAACCACTTCGTGAAATCGCACCATCGCCACCACCTGGTCGAGCGACGGCGCGAACAGCGTTCCCGCGGCAGCGGCGGCGAGCGCACGGAATGCCGGATTTCTGGCACCCGCTCCTGTCACCAGCACAATAGCGGTGACGACCACCAGCACGGCCGTCATCAGAAACGCGATGTTGTCGATGAATTTGAAGTAATCGCTGGTGAACCGCCAGATCGCCGTCAGCAATGCCGAGAGCACAAGCAGACCCGCGGTAACCCAATCCAATGCCGACGCTGCGCGCCGGGCCGGACCCGGATAGGGCGGCGGATAGGGCGCCGCGGACGGATAGCCTTGTGCGCCAGGGTATCCGGATTGCGGTTGATATGGCTGTTGCGGCGTTACCACTGCGGAACTCCTTGCCGACCCCGAGGCCGATATGCCATCGGTCTCAGCAACCCTACCGAACACTGCGCTGCCTCGTGGGACGAGTTCGCTGTAAAGTTGGGTGTATGACGGTGCGCATGAATATCTCGATGGATGACGATCTGGCTGCTCGTCTGCGCGCCGCATCGGCGGACAAGTTGAGTGATTACATCTCGAAGGCCGTGCGGCGGCAGCTACTCGACGATGAACTGAGGGCGTTGCCGGACAGCACCGGGACCGAATGGGCCAAGGACGCCGAGCAGACCGCCGAACAAGTATTGTTCGGCCGTGCCAGCTGAACCCACGCACCAAGGCCAGATTTGGAATCTCGTCAGCCGGATCTCCGGGCGCCGCGCAACGGTGGTGATCGTGGATTCCGATGTGGTGATTCGGCAGCGGCCGATGTTGGTCGCCGCGCCGGTACGCGAGGCACGCGAAGTGCCGTCGCGCCATCAATTGCTCACTGTCGCAATGCCGGAGAGTTCGCGGGTGATCGCGCTGTACGACATCGCCATCATCCCGAAGGACAGTCTCACCACGCAGGTGGGTGAGCTCACTTCGGAGGTGCTCGAGCAGGTGAAGATCGGGCTGCGCGCCCGATTCGACCTGTGAGTCACCGGGTGGCGAACAGCGGCAAACCGGACGCGGCCACGCCGAATTGGGGTCGGTCTCGACACCCGCGACCGACCCGCTACTACCCTGTTCCCGGTGACCGACTCCGTTGACGGCCTGCCGTATGCCGCGCCCGCGCTATGGGATGAGCGGTTGCGGCTGTTCTCCTTCGCCACGGCCGAGAAGCGGGCGGAGTATCTGTGGGTGCTGCGGGCGTTCGACAGTGCGCGGGCGGCGTATGTGGTGTTGCTGCACGCCGACGATGTCGCGACCTGGATCGAACGCAGTGCGCCCGACGCACCGCAACTGACCGGCGCCGAGATCGGGCCGCTGCTGGATCAGCTGCACCAATGGGGTGTGGTCGAGCGCAGCTATGACGGGACACGCGCCGCCACGCTCGCGGAGTATCGGAATCGGCACTACGTCTATCAGCTCACCCAAGCCGGATTCAAGGCATACCGTGCGGTCGCGGGTGTGCTCGAGGCACGGCTGGACGAGGCGGCGCTGTCGCGACTGGTGCTGCCGGAGCTACTCGCGGATCTCGCTGCCCTCGCCGAGGCGAATAAGGCCGGCGACGCGGAGCGCGTCTACCGGACCCTGCGCCGACTCGATGCCGCACTCTCGGATATGGCGGCGCGGGCCGCGCACTTCTACCTCTCGCTCGGCGATATGGTCCGCACCACCGAGATCACACCGGAATCGTTCCTGGCGCACAAGGACGCACTGCTCGCGCATATGCGCGAGTTCAGCATGGATCTGGCTCGCTTCGCGCCGCGCCTGGCCGCCGCGATCGGCGAGATCGAGGCGACCGGCGTCGAGGAGCTCATCGCGCGGGCGGCACGCTGTGACGAGCGGGTGCTGCTGAGTCCGGCCGAGCGGCAAGCGGATTGGCGGGCGCGCTGGCACGGATTGCGGACCTGGTTCGTCGCGACGGCCTCCGATATTCCCGGCGAATCGTCTGCGACCGAGGCGGATCGGCTGCGGGAGGCGACCATGAGCGCCATTGCCGCCGTGCTGTCGCTGCTGCGGCGAGTCACCGAGACACGCAGGGGCGGGGTGAGTCGCGAATCGGCGCTGCGACATCTGGCGGGCTGGTTCACCGCCGCGCCGACCGCCGACAGCGCGCATGCGCTCTTCGACGCCGTCTTCGGACTCGGCAGGCCGCGCCATATTTCCCTGGAACATCCGGACGCGGAGCTGATCCCCGCGATCCGCTCCTGGTGGGAGGCACCGCCGCTGGAGATCTCGCGCACACTCGCCGAAACGGGCAGACCGCCACAGGCCGGTGCCCCCGCCCGAATTCAACGCAATGACGCGGGAATTCGCCGACTCCGCGAGGCGCAGCTCGATGCGCAGCGTGCCCGTGCCGAGGCCGCCAAGTCCTTGGCCGCCGCCTCGGTCCACGAGCGTGTCCTCGACGAACGCGAGACCGAGGTGCTGCTGCGCCTACTCGACGCGGCATCCACCGCCTGGGTTCCGGTCAGCGGCCGCATCGACGGCACCACCGGCTCCGATAGCGGCGTCACCCTCACCGTCTCGGAACATCCAGGCTCGACGGTGATCCGCACCGCACGCGGCCTGCTGCATTTGAACAACCGCCGCCTCGAGGTGAAGCAGTCGACCCGCGGGCGGCGCGCATGATCAACGCCCGTCGCATCGACTCGCTCGCACTCGACAACTATCAGCGCGCCGCCAGGGTGATCCTCGCCAATCACCTGGTCACCCGGACCTATCCGGACCGGATCGCGCTGCCGCTGATCCGTCGCTGGGCCACCGAACTGCGCGAGGATCTGGCCGAGTTGTTCGGCTACCGGCTCGAGGTCACCGAAACGACAGCCCGGGTCTTCCCCGTGATCGATCGGCTCGATTCCGGCAAACCGGCTCGCGCCGTCACCGATCGCGTCTTCGATCGCCGCCGCTATGCCTACCTGGCCTTGGCACTGGCGGCACTCGGCCGCGCGGGCGATCAGATCACGTTGTCGGAGTTGGCCGATCAGGTCGCCGCCTATACCGGCCGGGTCGAGGGCCTCGAACTTTCATCCGACCGCGCCGCCGATCGCGATGCCTTCGTCGATGCCGTCGGCTGGCTCGCGCAACGGGGCGCGCTCACTCTGGCCGATGGCGATGCGGGTGGCTGGGCCGCCGATCCGGAGGCGGGCGAAGCGCTGTACGACATCGATCGCCCGGTGGTATTCGCGCTGTTCCGACCACCGCGCGCACTGCAGCATCTGCACAGTGTGCATGGTCTGCTCACCGAGGACGCGCTGGCACCCGGTCCGGCCGCAAATGCGCAGGCCGCCGATGCGGCTCGGCGGGTGCGGCGCAGTCTCGTGGAGCGCCCGGTGGTGTACGCCGAGGATCTGCCCCGCGACGAGCGCCCGCTATTGCTGCAGGACCGGGTGGTCGCGGATGTCGAACTGTTCACCGGGCTGCGGGCCGAACGCCGCGCGGAGGGCGTTGCATTGATCGATGTCTCCGGCCGTCTCTCCGATGTCCGTTTCCCGGGCACCGGGACGTTGGCGCAGGTGGCGCTGCTGCTGGTCGGTGAGATCGCCGATCGCGTCCTCGATATCGACAATCCGGTACGGGTGCGTCCCGGCGCACCCGATCCGGCCGTCGCGCTCGCCGAACAACTCGACGGTGCCATCCCCGAATCCACCGTATTCGTCCCGCTCGCCGATCTCCCGTCGACCGATCCCGGAGTCGCGGAAGAGCTTTCCGATCCCGATACGGAGGCGATGACCTACGTGCGCGCGACGTACCCGTTCGTCGAGGCGAGTTGGGTCGGTGAGACCGTGCAGGCGCTCACCGACCGGTACGGTCTCACCTTCGCGGCGCAGTGGCAAGCCGATGTTCCCAGGCTGACCAGGGAAGTTACCGCCCTGCTCGAGCGGCTGCGGCTGGTCCAGGTGGTCGCGGACGGTCTGATCGTGCTGCCCGCACTGGCCCGCTACCGTGGCGCGGTCGTCACCGTCCGCACCAAGCGGGCCGCCGAATTGTTCGTCACCGCCGCCGACACGCTCGGGGCCGACAGCGCTGGTACGGAAGGGATTTAAACCATGTCGCTCATCCATGGCGGAGTGCGGTTCGTCCCGACCCGCGCCGGAATCATCAATCTGTGGGACTACCGCGACCAGGAATACTGCTTCGCCGACGGCAGGCTGGTACTGCGCGGACCGAACGGTTCCGGTAAGACCAAGGCACTCGAGGTGCTGTTCCCGTTCGTGCTCGACGGCCGGATCGAACCGCGCAGGCTCAACCCGTTCGCGGGTGAGGAGCGCACCATGAAGTCGAACCTGTTGTACCGCAAGCAGGAATCCGCGTATTCGTATGTGTGGATGGAGTTCGCGCGCGGTAAGTGGGACGATCCCGAGGTTGTCACCATCGGCATCGGTATGCGCGCCACCCGGTCTTCGGACAAGGTGACGCGCTGGTATTTCGTCGCCGACGGTCGGGCTGGCGTCGACTTTTCTCTCATCGGCCCCGACGACCGGCCGCTGACCCGCAAGCAGTTGGCCGAGCAGATCGGCACCGACGCCATCGTCGATCGACCGGTCGAGTACCGCAACGCGATCGATGCGCGCATGTTCGGCCTCGGCACCCAGCGCTACGACCAGCTGATCAATCTCATTCTCACGCTGCGCCGTCCGCAGCTCGCGAAAAACCTTGATCCGCGCGGACTTTCGCAGGCACTCACCGACGGCCTGCGCCCGCTCGACGATCAGCTGATACTCGACGCGGCGCGCTCGTTCAGCGATATGGAGGAGGTCGGGCGCACCCTCGAGGGGCTGGTCCACGCCGATACCGCCACCAGGTCTTTCGTCGGGGTATACCGCAAATACCTTGCGGTACAGGCCAAGACCGACGTCGATCAGGTACGGACGCGCCTCGACGCGGTGACACACGCCAGCACCGCCCTGTTCGCCGCCACCGCACTGCGTGAACGTCGCGAGACCGAACGCACGGCCGCCGAGGCGCGCGCCGACGATGCCGACCGCTCCTACGAACAGGCGCTGTCCGACCGGGAAACCCTGCAGCGTTCCAGTGCCTACGAGGGCAAACAGCAACTCGACGATCTCGCCGACGCGGTCCGCCGCCTGGAGACCTCGGCGGGTGTGCACAAGGACAAGGCGCTCAAGGCCCGGCAAACCCTCGATCAGCGCGGCGCGGAGGCCGAACGCGCCAAGACGGCCGTGCAGAATGCGGCCGCCGCGCTGGCCCGTGGCGAGGACGAATTGCGTGCCGCCGCCGAAGATGCGGGCATCACCTGGGCGGGATCGGCCGATCAGGCACGTGGCGATCAGCTGACCGCCGCGGTTCGCGGACACGCCGAGGAGCGCGACGCCGACGTGCGCGCGGTCCGCAAGGCGCTCGGTCTACTGGATTCGGCTACCGCCGAACGGAATCGAGCCGAACAGCTCGCCGACCGGGCCAAGGCGCTGCGCGAATCGGCCGCCGCCGAGGTCTCGGCCGCCGAGGCGGCGGTCGTGCTCGCGCGTACCGAGGCCGGTGGTGCACTGCGCACCTGGTGGGATGCGCATCGAGAGGTGTACTCGCCCATTCGGAAAGGCCTGTTCGAGGCGCTCGACGCCGCATTGGCCACGGCGGGCTCCGATGAGGCCGCCGGGATCGCCGAGGTTCTGGTCGAACGTGCCGAGCCGCTGCTGGAGGACATCCGCTCGCGCCGTCAGGAAGCGCGCGCCGCCGCCGCGCTGGCCGGTGACCGGCTCGCCGAACTGCATGCCGAGCGCGATACGGTCGCGACGCAACGTGACGAGGCCCCACCGGTTTCCGCCGCTCGTGCCCGGAACGCGCAAGGCCGTGCGGGTGCGCCGCTGTGGCGACTGGTTCGTTTCGCCGATGCCGTGACACCGGCGCAAGCCGCGGGCATCGAGGCCGCCCTGCACGCCGCGGATCTGCTCGACAGTTGGGTCTGCGCGGAATCCGAACGGCCGGAATACACCTCCGACCAGTTCCTGGTTCCGCTGCCACCCGATGCGCGGCCCTCCGGTCGCAGCCTGGCCGATGTCCTTGTCGTGGAGGATGATGCGGCCGACCTCACGGTGCCGAAGCACATCGTCACGGATGTGCTCGCCTCCATTGCCCTGTACGACAAGGACGATGAAATCGGCACCGAGGTCGCGGTCAGCACCACCGGCGGATTCCGCCACGGCGTCCAGGTCGGCCGCCATCACAAACCCGATGCCGAATTCATCGGCGCCACCGCCCGCACCAAACGCCGGGAAATCCGGCTAGCCGAGTTGGCCGCCGCCATCGAGGCCGCCGAGCAGACACAGCGACAGGCCAGGGCCGACGAGTCGGCGGCGAGCGCCGAAATCGCGCGAATCTCAGCTGCCGCCAAGGCATTGCCGCGACCCTCGGCCATCACCGGTGCACTGCGCGCGGTTTCGGAAGCCGCGGGCATGATGCGTTCGCGCTCCGAGGCTGTCGCCCAGGCCGAACGCGACCTCGACCAGGCGGTGGCCGAGGCGTCGGTCGTCGAGAAGAAGCTGCGCTCGGTCGCACAGGCCCATCGCACTCCGCGCGATGCTCGCGAGGTCGATGCGCTCGCCGCCGCCATCCGTCATTTCGAGAACACCGGGACCGGCCTGCTGCGGCTGCGCGCCGACCATGAACGGGAGCGCGAACGCGAACGCGAGGGTTCGGACCGCTTCGACGAGGCCCGCGATCTGGCCGAGGCGTTCGCCGAGGAGGCCGAGGCCGCCAATTCCGGCTACCAGGAGCAACTGCGCAAACTCGAAACCCTGCGCGAGGCGCTGGGCGCGGGTGCCGCCGATATTGATCGCGAACTCGACCAGGCGCGCGCGAAGATCGAGGCGACCAGGGCCGAGCAGAAGGCCGCCCGCAAGGCGGCCAATGCGGCGATCGAGGCGGTCGGTGATGCGGAGGCCGCCTACCGCACCGCACACGAATCGCTCGGTACCGCGCTCACCGAGGTCCTTGCCGATGTGAAAGCCCTCGCGCCGTACGCCCAACCGGATCTGCTCACCTTGCTCGGCGCACCCGCGGACAGCCGCTGGCCGAGCAGCGAGGCCGCGTGGTCGACCTCCGAACAACTGCTCTACCGCATTTCGGCGGCCGGGCCGGAGGCCGAACCCCAGGTGCTGCCGGAAGAGGTGGCCGAACTCTTCGACAACCTCACCGCCGCAACGTCTTCCGTGCGGGCCGGCGAGGCGGCCCGCAAATCCACGCGTAGTGCGGTGACCTCGGCACTGCAGGAATTCGATGCCGCGCTGGCCGGTTCCGGCCGCGACTACCGGCTGCAATGGGATGCCGCGGACGGTCTGACCGTCGTCCAGGTACAGGACGACAACGGGCTATCGGCCCTCGCGGATTTCGCCACCCGCATCGACGCCGCTCGCCGCGATCAGGAATTGCTGCTCACCGATGCCGAACGCCGAATCCTCGAGGACGCGCTGCTCGCCGGGCTCGCCCAGCAGATCTACGAACGCACCAGTGATGCCCGCGATCTCATCGCCCGCATGGGTGCGGAGATGAAGCAGCGCCGCATGTCCTCGGGCAATACCATCGGTGTGCACTGGGTGCTGTCCGATTCGCTCTCCGACGCCGCCCGCGCCATGTGCAAGCTGCTCGATCGCGACGCCTCCGTGCTCGTCGCCGATGATCTGGCGGCCATCCGCGCCCACTTCGCCGCCGAGATCCGGGCCGCGCGCGCCGCGCATCCGGAGCGTTCCTACCCCGAAATCCTGGGCGCGACACTGGATTACCGGACCTGGCGGGTATTCTCCTTCACCCTGATCTCCGCCGACGGCAGCGAGGACAAGCTGACCGTGGCCAGGCACAGTGCGCTCTCCGGTGGTGAACAGTCGGTCTCGCTGCACCTGCCGCTGTTCGCGGCCGCACACGTCATGCTCGATTCGGCCGATCCACAGGCGCCGCGACTGCTCGCGCTGGACGAGGCATTCGCCGGTGTCGATGATAACGGCCGCAGCGAATTGCTCGGCCTGAGTGTGCAGTTCGACCTCGACCTGTTCATGACCGGTTACGACCTGTGGATCACCTATCCGCACGTCCCGGGCTGCGCACATTACGATCTCGCGCATTCGGCCGCCGAGAACACCGTCAGCGCAACGCTGCTCGTGTGGGACAGCGGCGATCTGCTGGCCGAACACGACGGGACCGATCTCACCGCCGCACTCGGATCCCCCAACCGCCGCCGCGTCCCGAACTCGATCGAGGGCGGGCTGGCACTGGACGATATGCCGGGCACACCGGCCCCGGTCGGCTGAATTACGAATGGATAGCTAGTGCCTTCGAGCTCCACCCCGCACCAACGCACGGTCGCCCTCGCCACCCTGGTCGGCACCACCCTCGAGTGGTACGACTTCATGCTCTACGGCACGGCATCCGCACTGATCTTCAGTAAACAGTTCTTTCCGACGCTGAGTCCCGCCGCCGGAACGCTGGCGGCATTCACCACGTTCGCGGTGGGTTTCGGGGCGCGACCGATCGGCGGGCTGCTCTTCGGCCACTTCGGTGATCGGATCGGTCGCAAGACCACCCTCGTGGTCTCGCTCTTCCTGATGGGTGTGAGCACCCTGCTCATCGGGGTGATCCCGAGCTATGGAAGCATCGGATTCTGGGCTCCCGCACTGCTCGTGGCGCTGCGACTACTGCAGGGCATCGGACTCGGCGGTGAAGGTGCGGGCGCGGTGGTGCTATCGATGGAGCATGCGCCGCGGGGACGGCTCAACCGGTACGCCAGCTTTCCGCAAATGGGCACACCGGCGGGGCTGATCCTGGCCAACGCGATCTTCCTCGGCACCAGTGCGCTGCTGCCCGACTCGGCCTTCCTGAGCTGGGGTTGGCGAATTCCGTTCCTACTCAGCGCGGTTCTCGTCATTGTCGGGCTCTGGGTTCGGCTCGGTATCACCGAATCCGCGGACTATGCCGAACTCGTCCGACGCGGTGCAGTCGCGACATTCCCGCTTCGCGACGCCCTCCGGGTGGGAGCGGCGCGGCTGCTGCTGATCCTCTTCGCCGCCATCGCGACCTCGGCGGTCGTCTATATCTTCATGGTGTTCACGTTGACCTATGGCACCAAGGCGCTCGGTTTCAGCCGGAACTTCCTCCTGCTCGGTGTCATCGTTTCCGCCGTTTTCTGGTGCGCCACCATGCCCGGTTGGGGCTCGCTCGCCGACCGCTACGGCACGCGTCGGATATTCCTTGCGGGCACTGCCGCGCTGACAGTGTGGTGTGCGGTGTACTTTCCGCTGCTGAACACCGGGAACAAGGCCGCCGCATTCCTCGCGCTGCTCGGCATGGGCGTGACGCTGCCGATCGCCCACAGCGTCGGCGGCATCATCATCGCCGAACTCTTCGCGCCCTCGGTCCGCTACTCCGGCACGTCGCTGATCGTGCAGACTTCGGTCGTTCTCGGCGGTGGCCTGGCCCCGCTCATCGCGACCGCACTGTGGACCGCAGGCTCGACCTCAACGACGGTGACCTGCTACATCGTCGCCGTGTGCGCATTGAGCACGATCAGCACGGCGGTACTGATCCGGGTGCTGCCGAACCCGGCGGCCGAGGTATCGGCGCAGACCCCGGCCTCCGTACCGGTCGGCTGACCGGCTACAGCCCGAAGGAGCCGCTCAACCAGGGTGGGAGCGGAATCGACGGCAGGACCGGTAGGCCAGGCGGAACCGACGGGATCGGCGATGACGGTGCCGGGGCGGTGCCGCCGTCGCTCGCATCCGCGCGCAGCGCCGGGCAGGCTCCACCCGGGGCGGTGGCGAGTTCGAAATGCCACCATTCGTTCCGGTAGATCCGGCACAGGCCCCAGCGATTCCCATTCGCCTCGAGCCACTGCGCCCCCGCCTGCGGCCCCACATCGATCGCCCGGCCCTGTACGTGCGTCGACTCGTTGGGCGGCAGCACCCACCGCCGCGCCTCCTCGGGACTGCCGTAGGTCCGCACACCGTCGTCCCACAGCGCCTGCTGCTCGGCAGGCGTGCGGTAGCCCGAGTTGATATACAGCCCGACCCCTTCGGCGTGCGCTTGGTTCTCCGCCTGTGTATAGGCCGTGGCCAGGCCCGGCTCCAGCCCCTCGGTCCCGGCGGCATTACCCGCCACCTGCTCGAGCGGCGCCGCGGCAGCGGCGGGCACGGACAGCCCGGCCGCGACAATCACCGGGAACAATGCGGCGGGTATGCCGAGCAGGGTCCGGGCACGAGGCGTGAGCAGCATGTCCGCGATAGTAGCGGCACCGTGACCGCGGACCCCGCACCTACTCCCCTACGGCCCACACGGCATCGTCGATCGGCGATAGCAACATACCGGCGAACGCGAGGACACCGCCCTGTCCGAACGGACGTTATTCACATAGCTTTCCACATACACACAGCACAATAAATCACCAATGTCCGAAACATCCTGTGCCGCGCCCGATTTGTCGCAGCGGAAATCCCCCTGTCCACAATCTATTCCAGTGTTGTGGAGCACGATCAACAATCCCCCAGCAACCCCCGAGAAACCGGAACCCACCGCGCCTGCACAAGTTTCACGACCTCGCCGGATTCGCCGCCGTCGACGAATTCGAGCCACCGGCGGTCCCCACTTCGCAGCGGCGAGGACTCGATCACCGCATCACACACCATGAACTATGCCCACGTCTCGGTTGTCACGCCCCCGAAGCCGCCGCCCCGATCGGCAACACGATCGCCTACATAGAGGCGACCTCTAGTGCACCGCAGGCCTTTCCGCCGCGAGACCGCATACGTAACGCAGCACGGGCGGCCATCACGCACGAGTGTCGACCGTGCGTGATAGCCACCCGCTATTTATGATGGCGACTGGGTGTCAGGGCCGTACTGAATCCGACCCGCGGATCGCTTCGGCCGCTTCACGATTGCGGTCGATGCGTTCGGCGATCTCCGGGCCGTGCGCCCGCGCATAGGCGATGGCGATCTTGATCTTGCGGGATTCCAGATCGGACTGTTGGCTCAGGACAGCGATGCGACATTCCACCGGACCGTCCAGTTCCTGTAGGCGCGCAACGACTTCCCACACCTCCGGCCCTGCGGCCAATGCCGCACGCCGGTCGGAGATGGGACCGCGGAAAACGATTCCGGGATGGTCGAGCTGATCGAAACCCTCCCGGATCAGGCGGTTGAGCAACAGGGTCGAACTGGTTCCCTCACGAGCGGCGCGTTCGGCCAACCGACGGCTGGCGGATTCCGAGATACGAAACGACGTACTCAATTGCCCTCCTCGATCTCCATCGACACCAGTGCAGCGATGCACCCCTCCGATTCAAGAGTGCCTTGCTTCGTCGGATTGCCACCCCGGCGAACGGGGTGACATTGTGGTGTCCGGACAGGTGCCCTGATGGCTGACCGTTTCGAGCGACCCACAAGCAGTCGCTCGCGGCCCAACGGCCGGTTCGAAAACCGCTCAGACGCGTTCCTTCGATCGGGTGCGCACCCGCAACGCAATCGGCTTCTGCGTTTCCGCGAAGAAGTCGTTGCCCTTGTCGTCGACGACGATGAACGCCGGAAAATCTTCGACCTCGATCTTCCAGACCGCCTCCATGCCCAGCTCCGGATACTCCAGAACTTCCACGGATTTGATGCAGTCCAACGCAAGTCGCGCCGCGGGCCCGCCGATGGAACCGAGATAGAAACCGCCGTGTTCCTTGCACGCCTTGGTCACCTGCGCCGAGCGATTGCCCTTGGCCAGCATGACGAACGACCCGCCCGCGGCCTGGAACTGATCGACGTAGGAGTCCATCCGGCCCGCGGTCGTCGGACCGAACGAACCGGAGGCATAACCCTCGGGCGTCTTCGCCGGGCCCGCGTAGTACACCGCCATCTCGCGCAGGTACTCCGGCATCGGCTCGCCCGCGTCGAGGCGTTCCTTGATCTTGGCGTGCGCGATATCGCGGGCCACCACCAGCGGACCGGTCAGCGAAAGCCGGGTCTTGACCGGGTATTTCGACAGTTCGGCGCGGATATCCGACATCGGCCGATTGAGATCGATCTCGACCACATCGCCGCCGAGTATGGAATCGGTCTGCTCCGGCAGGTAGTGCGCGGGCTCGCGTTCGAGCTGCTCCAGGAACACACCCTCCGGCGTGATCTTGGCCAGCGCCTGGCGGTCGGCCGAGCAGGACACCGCGATGGCGACCGGGCAGCTCGCGCCGTGCCGGGGCAGGCGCACCACGCGCACGTCGTGGCAGAAGTACTTACCGCCGAACTGCGCGCCGATACCGAAGGACTGGGTGAGCTTGAAGACCTCTTCCTCCAGCTCCAGATCTCGGAAGGCATGTGCCGCGAGCGAACCCTCGGTGGGCAGGGTGTCCAGGTAGTGCGCGGACGCGTACTTCGCCGTCTTCAGCGCGAATTCCGCGCTGGTACCGCCGATTACGACCGCGAGATGGTATGGCGGGCAGGCGGCGGTGCCGAGCGAACGGATCTTCTCGTCCAGGAACTCCAGCATGCGCGTGGGATTCAGTACGGCCTTGGTCTCCTGGTACAGAAATGACTTGTTCGCCGAACCACCCCCCTTGGCCATGAACAGGAACTTGTAGGACGGATGCGCGGGATCGCCCGGCGTGGAGTACAGCTCGATCTGCGCGGGCAGATTGGTGCCGGTATTCTTCTCGTCCCACATGGTGATGGGCGCGAGCTGCGAGTAGCGCAGATTCAACTTGGTGTAGGCGTCGAATACGCCGCGGCTGATCCATTCGGCATCGTCGACACCGGTGAGCACACCCTCGGACTTCTTACCCATCACGATCGCGGTGCCGGTGTCCTGACACATCGGCAGGATGCCGCCCGCGGATATGTTGACGTTCTTGAGCAGGTCGAGCGCGACGAAGCGGTCATTACCGCTGGCCTCGGGATCATCGATGATCCTGCGCAGCTGCGAAAGATGCGCGGGCCGCAGGTAGTGGCTGATGTCGTGCATTGCCTCGGCGGTCAGCAGGCGCAGCGCCTCGGGTTCGACCTGCAGGAAGTTGCGGCCGTTGTGTTCGAAGGTGCTGACGCCCTCGGTGGTGATCAACCGGTACGGGGTGTCGTCGGCGCCGATCGGCAGCAGATCTGAATAGCGGAAATCCGGCGCGGTCACGGACGCACTCCTTATTCGGTCTCAGGGCTGACGCCCAGCCGGGGCCTTGGAAAAGGTCTTCGGCAGGCTGGTCACGAGCACAAGGAGCGTATCCAGTAATAAGAGGCCGACCGTTGCTTAGGCAACCCTCACTCGATGCATCCCGCCAAAAGGTTGCACGTTCAACCCCACGAGTGCTACCTCTCAGATCTGGCAGTTGTCGCGCGACATCACGCGGCGGGACAATTCAATGACATGTCAGAGTTTGGAGCGCTCTCGTGACCGATCCCCACTGGCTCGATGACATCGAAATGCGCGCATGGGTGGGATATGTGCGCACCAGGGACCTCATCGCCGCCGCGGTCGGGCGCGACTCATCCCGCGAGTCGAACCTCACCTACGTCGAATACTCGGTGCTGGCCTACCTGGCCGACACACCGGATCACCGACTCACCTTCGCCGATCTCGCCGCCAAACTCGAATGGTCGCAGAGCAGGCTGTCCCACCAGATCACCCGCATGGAGAAGCGTGCGCTGGTCGCCAGGGAACCGATTCCGGACGACGCTCGCCGCACCGCCGCGCGGCTCACCCCGCGCGGCGCCGACGTGCTGGCCACGGCCGCGCCCGCACATGTGCTGAGCGTGCGCAGACATATGGTCGACGTGCTCGACCGCCAGCAATTGGCCGCACTCGCCGATATCTACGACACGCTGCTCGCCCATCACCGAAGCGCCGCGGCCACCGAATAAATCCGTCGGGTCAAGCCGACTGCACGGCCGGGTCCGGCACCCCCAATGCCCGCTCGAACCCGTTCGGCACCACCAGATCGCTCCGATCGAGATCACCAACGCTGGTCTTGCGCAGTCCCAACAACGCCGAATCAATACCGCCGCGCAGGATGTCGAGCACATTCTCGACCCCGGCCTGCCCGTTCGCGGCGAGGCCCCACAGGTAGGCCCGCCCGATCATGACCGCGCGAGCGCCCAGCGCCACCGCCTTCACCACATCGCTACCGCGCCGGATACCACCGTCGAGCACCACCTCTATCTGCGACCCGACCGCAGCGGCCACCACCGGCAATGCCCGAATCGCGGCGGGGGTACCGTCCAGGTTGTTCCCGCCGTGATTGGACACCGAGATCGCCGCGACACCGGCATCGACCGCCCGCAGCGCATCGTCGACGCGCATGACGCCCTTGAGCATGACCGGTCCGTCCCACTGTTCGCAGATCCACGCCACATCACCCCAGTCCGGTGCGGGAGTACCCATCCACTCGCCGTACGCACCGAAGAAGCCGGGCGCCGGACCGTCGCCGACGGCCATATTCGGCGCGGTGAGATCCGGAATGTGGCCGGAGCGAACATAAGTCGCGAGCCAACGCGGGCGCGCCAGGGTCTGCGGCGCGAATTTCAGCATGGTCTTGAAATCCAGCTGCTCCGGGATCACCGGGCTGCCCCAATCGCGCCCGTGCGAGAAGGACCAGTCCAGGGTCAGGATCAGACCGACCGCGCCCGCCGCCTTGGCACGCGACATCCGCTCCCGGATCTCATCTTTCGAACCGCACCAGTACAGCTGGAAGAATGTCGCCGGATTCGCCGCGATGACCTCCTCGATGGGCTTGCTCGCGAAGGAACTGAGCCCCATCGCAATACCGCGTGCCGCCGCCGCACGCGCCACGGCCACCTCACCATCCGGATGCACCGCCTGCACACCGGTCGGCGAGATCAGTACCGGCATCGAAAGCTGCCGACCCAGTACGGTCGTCGACTGGTCCCGAGCACCGATCGGCCCCGCGCAGTGCGGTGCGAAGCCGAGTTCGGTGAAGGCTCGCTCGTTCTCCCCGATGGTTTGGCCGCGCTCGGATCCGGCGATCAGTGCGCCGTATACCGACTTCGGCAGTCGCTTCTTTGCTCGCCGCTGCGCCTCGGCAACGGTTTCGAACCAGGGGTTCACGAGAGGGGTCCTTTCGGGGGAAGCACCGGCCACCACAGCCGGATCCGATCATGCAGGTCAGTGGTCAGTTGGTGGAGCAACGCGGCGCCCTCGTCGGCATTCGCGCCGGTCGGGTCACCGAGAACCCCGTTGGCGCTCACCGCATGCACGCCCTGGGCGCGCAGCAGGGGCAGGATCTCGGCGAGCGGCCGTGTATCACCGGCGACGGCGAGTTCGCTCCGCACCGCATCCGGCCACAGCGCCAATTGCATCGAGGTCTCGGCGCGGCCCGCATGCGGATCACCCGGATAGCGCGGCATGAACACCCGCACATCCCGGGATTCGGTGCGCAGCAACGCCTCCGCCGCGCGCAGCGGTTCGAGATTGCCGCCGTGCCCGTTGACGAGCACGATGCGGGCGAAGGTATCGGTGGCCGAACGGCACAGCTCCACGATCAACAACTCCAGGGCCGCCTGCCCGATCGACAGCGTGCCCGCGAAACCCGCGTGCTCGCCGCTGGCTCCGTACGGGATCGCCGGTGCGACGAGCACATCCGACCGCAGCTCGGCCAGTCGCGTGCACAATGCCACCGCGATATCGGTGTCGGTGGACAGCGGCAGATGCGGTCCGTGTTGTTCGGTCGCCCCGATCGGCACGGCGAGTATCGCGCCCGCGGCCGCGCGCGCCCCGGCCTCCAGCCAGGTCAACCGTGCGACCCCGGTGTGTTCCGCGACACTTTCCACCATGCCGCGAGATTATCGTCAGCCACTGACATAATCAAGATCCGACGGTCGACGCCCATAATCAACAGTCGTGACAGATGCCAAGGTGCGGGGCCGCCCACGCGGTACAACCAAGCGCGAACTCGAACTGATTGCCATGCGACTGTTCACCGAACAGGGCTTCGACGAAACCACCGTCGACCAGATCGCCGCTACCGCGGGCATCAGCGGCCGCACCTTCTTCCGCTACTTCCCCACCAAGGCGGAGGTGCTCTGGTACCAGTTCGACGCCGAGGTCGAGGCGCTGCGCGCGGCGTTCGCCACCGTGCCCGACGAGGTCCCGATGATGACCGCCGTGCGCCGAGTCGTAGTGAACGCCAACCGATATCGCGCCGAAGACGTGCCCGAACTGCGCATTCGCATGCAGCTCGTCGGCGGCATTCCGGCGCTCGCCGCCACCGCGGGCGCGCATTACGACGCCTGGGAGCGGGCCGTGAGCGCCTTCGCCGCACGTCGACTCGGCGTACCGGAGGACAGCCTGCTCGCGATGGCGGTCGGTCGCACCACCCTGGCCGCCGCGCGCGCGGCCTTCGATGCCTGGCTCACCCGCGCCGACGCCGACCTCACGGTCTATCTCGACGAAGCGCTCGCGGCCCTGGCACGCGGATTCGCACCGCCGGTCGAGAATCCGGATCTACCATCTAGCTAACGGCAGGTTTCACCGGCGACCGGGATGGGGTATGACTAGGCTCGGTGTCGGCAGGCAGCCGAACGCACGACTTTTCCCGACAAACCCGTCGAAAGGGGCTGGAGTTTCCATGTCCGAGGTGTCCATGAGCCTTTCGGCGGATTCTCTGCCCGTAGGACCGGTCGACAATCTGCTTCCGCAGCTGGTCGAGCACCTGCGGCAGAACCGAACCGGGCTGCGCGAGGAATGGGCGCGACGCATCACCGAAGCTCAACTGCTGACCGCGATGACCCCGGAGGAGATCTTCTCCGAGGCGACCTCCATGTACGACAACTACGTCGAGGTGCTCGTGACCGGTAGCGTCGAGGCGCTGCAGGCCTACGCCCGCGACCTGTCCGAGCGCATTATTCCGAGAGGAGTCGAGACCGACGAGGTCCTCGGCATCGTGCTGCTCCTGCGTGACGTGCTGGCCCGCTCGCTGTTCGAGAAATACCAGGCCGACTTCGAATTACTGAACGCGGTGCTGGATGCCTACGAGCCCGCCGCGAACCGCATCGCGAGCACCGTGGCGATCTCGTTCGTGCAGGAGCGCGAGCGCGTCATCCGCCAGCAGCAGGAAGCCATCCGCGAGCTGTCCACCCCCGTGCTCCAGGTGCGTGAGCAGCTGCTCATCCTGCCGATCATCGGTGTGCTCGACTCGCAGCGCGCCCGTCAGCTGACCGAACAGCTACTGCGCGCCATCCGCGCCAATCGCGCAAAGGTGGTCGTCATCGACATCACCGGTGTGCCCGCGATCGACTCCACGGTGGCCAACCACCTGGTGCAGACCGTCGACGCGTCCGGTCTGATGGGTGCCAATGTGATCATCACCGGCCTGTCCTCCGAAATCGCCCTCACCCTGGTAACCATCGGCCTCGACCTGTCCAAGATGAATGCGGTCGGTGACCTCCAAGGAGGTATCGAAGAGGCCGAACGCCTACTCGGTTATGAGGTGACTCGCGTCACGGATCGAATGCTCACCGAACGCGATGGGCGCTGATCGGGCCCACCTATGCCGGTTCCGATACTCAAACAAGGCACCTATCTAATCGCGTCGGTCCAGTCCGCCTTGACCGACGCGGATACCGAACGCCTCCAGGACGACCTGATGAAACAGGTCAGCAAATACCGTGCGCACGGGATCATCGTGGACGTCACCGCGATCGATGTCATGGATTCGTTCGCGGCCAGATCGCTGCGTACCATCGCGCACATGACGCAGCTCCGCGGTGCCGAGACGGTCATCGTCGGACTCCAGCCCGAAGTCGCATTCGCCATGGTGCAACTGGGCCTCACCTTCGAAGGCATGCACACCGCCCTCGATTTGGAAGAGGGCTTGGCATGGCTGAACGCCAAAACCCCGGCCCGCCGCCAGCGAGATGGTCGTGACAGTGGCCGCTGAGAACTTGGTGATCGCGGTCAGGGTGTCGGGTGACATCGTGACCGCGCGTCAAGCCGGACGGGAGCTGGCGGCCAAGCTCGGTTTTTCTCTGACAGATATGACCATGATCTCGACGGCGATCTCCGAGATCGCCCGGAACATAACCAGTTATGCGGGCAGTGGTGAGATACGTTTGCTGGTCGATGATCGGGAGGGTCGCCAAGCCCTGGTCGTCCAGGCCGAGGACCAAGGCCCCGGCATCCGCGATATCGCCCGCGCACTCGACGACGGGTACTCCACCGGCCGTGGCCTCGGACTCGGCCTACCCGGCGCGCGGCGGCTGATGGACCGGCTCACCGTCGAGTCCGCACCCGGTCGCGGCACGTTGGTGGAGATGTGGAAGTGGGTACCCAACGGTGCATGAGGACGGGATCATCGGCCGGATCGAATGGGCGGTGGCCGGCCGTGCACTGCCCGGCCAGCGGGTCTCCGGTGATCGCGGCGTGGTTCTCGACTCGGGCGGCGGTGCGGTGCTCTTCGCCGTCCTCGACGGACTCGGCCACGGCGCGGCGGCCGCGGACGCCGCCGATCGCGCAGCGCAGGTGCTCTCGGAGAATCGCGCCGAACCGCTGGATGTCCTGATGGTGCTGTGTCATCGGGCCATGGCCGACACCCGAGGTGCGGCAGTGTCGTTGGCGCTGTTCGGCGCATCCGATACGGTGCATTGGCTCGGGGTCGGCAATGTCGAATCCCGGATTCTGACCGCGGGCCCGGTCGGGCTCGCCATGCGCGCGACGGTCCTGATGACCGGTGGCATCGTCGGCTATCGGCTACCCCAGCATCTACAGGTGCAGACCGTTCCGGTGCGGCCGGGCGATCTGCTGCTGATGTCGACCGACGGCATCGTCACCGAATCCGCCGACAGCGGCATCGATCCGTCCAAATCCACCGCCGAGATCACCGCCGAAATCCTGGCCAGGCATGCCAAGGACACCGACGACGCATTGGTGCTCGCGGCCCGCCGTCGGGGCGGCGTTATGGAGGCACCAGCGTGAACGGCGGACTCCCATGAGCGAGCGTAGCGAGCGAACAATCGGCGCAGCCGCCACCGCGGTCATGGCGGAGCCGAGCGCTAGCGAGGCGGAGACATGAGCGAGCGTAGCGAGCGAACAATCGGCGCAGCCGCCACCGCGGTCATGGCGGAGCCGAGCGCTAGCGAGGCGGAGACATGAGCGCGGCGCTGGCCGCATTTCTCGACGCCTACGCGGATGCGCTACGGCGGCACCTGAACTCACCGTCGCAGGCCGGTCTCGGGGAGGGGTACGAACTCGGCCGCCGTGCCCTCGTCGAAGGCATCAGCCTGCTCGATCTCACCGAAAACCATTACCGCGTAGTACAAGCCACGGAATCGGGCACCGCGGGCGCGGACGAATCCGCCAAACATGCCGAGACCGCACTGGAATTCCTGCTGCAGACCCTCGCGGCACTGGATATCGCCACCCGCGGCTATATCGACGGCACCCGCCGCGCCGAACAACAGCGTTCGCGCATCGACGATCTCGCGGGGCGCGACGCCTTCCGCACCGCCTTGGTGGAGTCGCTGCAGGACGGCTTCTTCGTAGCCGACGCGCGCGGCACCATCATCGAGGTCAACTCGGCCTTCGGCGCACTGACCGGTTACGGCGCATCGGAACTTCCGTTCCCGCTGCCCCATCCGTGGTCCACGCCCGAGGGGCCGCGCTATCCCGATCTCGGTAGCGAGGCACAGCGTTTCGTGATTCCGGTCAAGCATCGCGACGGCCGCACGGTGTGGCTCGCGGTGAGTACCAGTGCGATGGTCGAACCGGAGAAGTACGAGCAGATCTTCGTCGGCACCATCCGCGATGTCACCGCCGAACACGATGCGCAGGCCCGCGATCAGGCGGCGTCACGACTGGCCACCGCGGTCGGCGCGGCGACGAGCGTGGTCGAGGTGCTCGCCGTCGGGCTGGACGAACTGCGGCGCACCGTCGGTGCGGAAACCGCGGTGGTGATGGTGTGGCCCAACCGCAATACCGGTCCGGAGACGTATGTCTCGGGGGCCGAGGGTGTTCCGGAGGGCTCGGTGGTCGATGCCAGGGCGCGGGCGCTGCTGGATCGGGCGCGGCGCCGTCCGGCACGCAGCCTGTTCGCCATTCCGGAGGGCACCGAAAGTTCCGAGGGTATCGTCGCCCCGCTCGGTGAGACCGGCGATGCGTCCCTGTGGCTGCGCTTCGCCGCACCGCGCGCCGTCAGCGCCGCCGATTGGACATTGTTCTCGCTGCTCATCGGACATTTGAGTCTGGCGGTGCAGCGGGCGCGCAACTTCGATCAGGCACGCTCGACCTCGCTGACGCTGCAGCGCGCCATGTTGGGTCCGATCGAACTTCCGCCGCGGTTCTCGGTGCACTACGAGCCCGCGCTGCCGCCGCTGGAGATCGGCGGCGACTGGTACGACGTGGTGCCGCTGCGTGACGGCACCATCGGCGTCGTGGTCGGCGACTGTGTCGGACGTGGTCTGTCCGCGGCCGTCGTGATGGGCCAATTGCGTACGGCCGCACGGGCTCTGCTGCTACGCGGGGCGGGCCCGGCGCAGCTGCTCGCGGAGCTCGACACCGTCGCGGGCCGGATTCCGGGCGCGATGTGCACGACGGTCTGCGCCGCCGTCCTCGATCCGGTGCGCGGGCTGGTCCGCTACAGCAGCGCCGGACATATGCCGCCGATTCTTGCCGATGTCGGTCAGCCGGGCCGAATGCTCGAGGGCGGGCGCGCGGTACCGCTGGCCACCTTCGATACGCCACGACGTCCCGAGGCCACCACGGCGCTGACTCCGGGTTCGACGCTGGTGCTGTTCACCGACGGACTGGTCGAACAGCGTGGCGTCGATATCGATGACAGTTTCGGCAAGATCTCGGCGGTGCTGGCCGATACCGCGGGCAAGCTGCCGCGCGAGGTCGCTGATGCCGTGCTCTCCCGGCTGCGTCCGGCCGCAGGCTACGACGATGACGTCGCCATGGTCGTCTACCGGCAACCCCCGGCGCCGCTGCGGCTCGCGATTCCGGCCAATCCGGATCAGCTCTCGGCCATGCGCAAGCGGCTCAAGGCCTGGCTCGCCGCTGCCGCGGTACCGCACGATCTCGCCTCCGACCTCATCGCCGCGGCGAACGAGGCCTGTAGCAACAGCATCGAACACGCCTACCGCAACGGCGGTGGGCCGGTGGCCCGCGCGATCAGCTCCACGGCCGAATTGCTCGGCCGGGCCACCAGCCCCGCGGCGGCCACCACCGATCCTGGACTCGTCGAATTGACCGCCGAATGTGACACCCAAAAGGTCGTCATATTGGTCACCGACACCGGAACGTGGAAACCACGCTCCGCCGATCCGGGGCCGCGCGGACGCGGTATCGACATGATGCGGGCATTGACCGAAGAATTGGAGATAGACCACACCGGGCTGGGCACCCGCGTCCGCATGTCGGTAACCTTGCCCGCGATCAAATCCCCAGTAGCGAACCCACTTCGTGGCACGAACCGCCAGATTTCTGGCTGAGGAACGCAGCGCGAAGGGCGGGTTCATGGCAGATTGTGATGATGTGACAAACAACTCCGGAGACGCGTATCCCCTGGCGGACACGATGACCACCACAGTCGAGGCACACGATGGCGCGACCGTGCTCACAGTTTCCGGCGAGGTCGATCTGGCGACCGCGCCAGCGCTGGAGAACACTATCGAGGCCATCCTCACCGGTAAACCGGCGGCCCTTATCATCGACTTGACCGGTGTCAGCTTCCTCGCCTCGGCGGGGATGGCAACGCTGGTGGCGGCGCATCAGCGGGCCGGTGACGCGACGACCATCGTGGTCGTCGCGGACGGTCCGGCCACCAGTCGGCAGCTCAAGATGACGAGCCTCGATCAGGTGTTCGCACTGCACACCACCTTGGCCGAGGCGCTGGCCGCGCTCCGGTAGCGCCGATTCAGCGGCACTTCGACCGCAGCTTTACCCGGTTATCCGACCGCAACCGAGCGAGTTACGAGCGACGTTCGCGGCCCGTCTCGCGGCCGAGTGGCCGAAGCGCATGCGACGAAGTCGCAAGTCTCGACCGCTCGGCCGCGAGGCCCGCCCGCGCCGCAAATCAGGCACAGAGTTCGCGCAATTGCTCGATCAGTTTCACGCGCTCGGCCGAGGTCGCCGCCATCGGGACCACATTCAGCACCGTGACACCGGCCTCGCGGAATGCGGCGACCCGCTCCTTCACGAATCCAGCAGGGCCGACCAGCGAGATATCGCGAACCAGATCGTCCGGGACCACCTTGGCGGCCTCTTCCTTCTTGCCCGCCAGGTACAGCTCCTGGATCCGGTCCGCCTCGGCCCCGTATCCGTACTTGGTGGCCAGCGTGTGATAGAAGTTCTTGCCCTTGGCGCCCATACCGCCGATGTAGAGCGCCAGATGCGGCTTCACGAATTCCAGTAGCGGCGTGACATTCTCGCCGATGGCCAGTGCGGGCCCGGCATAGACGTCCAGCTCGCCGAGGATCGGATCACGCTTGGCCAGACCGGCATCCAGTGATCGACCCCAGATCTCCTTGGCCTTCTCCGGCACGAAGAAGATCGGCTGCCAGCCCTCGGCGATCTCCGCGGCCAGCTCCACATTCTTCGGGCCGAGGGCGGCCAGCAGCACCGGAATGCGTTCGCGCACCGGATGATTGATCAACTTGAGCGGTTTGCCGAGGCCGGTGCCCCGATCGGCGGGCAACGGGATCTGATAGTACTTGCCCTGGTACTCCAGCCGCTCACGACGCCACACCTTGCGGCAGATCTCCACCAGTTCCCTGGTGCGTCCGATGGGTGCGTCATAGGGGACGCCGTGGAAGCCCTCGATCACCTGCGGGCCCGACGCGCCGAGGCCGAGCACGTACCGGCCGTCGGAGACGAAATCCAGGCCGGCGGCGGTCATCGCGGTCAGGCTCGGTGTGCGGGTGTAAATCTGCAGGATGCCCGAGGCCAGCTGCAGCCGGGTGGTCTTGGCCGCCAGATACCCGAGCGCGCTCACCGCGTCGAACGAGTAGGCCTCCGGCACGAACACGATGTCGAGTCCGGCCCTTTCGAGGTCGGCCACCTCGGCGGCCGCCTCTTTGAAGCCGCCCGAGTAGTTGATGCTCAATCCGATCCGCATAACACTCAACATAACCGCAGCTACGCACCAGCCGCGCACCGGCCACCCCGGCGCGAGCGGTAGCGTATTCGCCGTAGTTCTCCACTGTCGTCGCAGGAAAACGAAAGGCCACCCGCCGTGTCGCAGCCCGCCTTCGCTGAGGCCACACTCGCGCAGTACCTGACCGACCTGGCCGCGAAGGTACCCGCACCAGGTGGCGGCGCCGTCGCCGCACTGCACGCCGCACAGGGCGCCGCGCTGGTCGCGATGGTCGCGCGCTATACGACCCGGGCCAAAGATGCCGAGCACCGGCCGGTCATCGACCGGATTATCGAGGCGGCCGACGCGGCTCGCGACCGCGCGCTGGCCCTCGCCGATGCCGATGCCGCGGCATTCACCGCCGTCGGCAGCGCCTACAAGTTGCCGAAGAATTCCCCGGAGCAGGCCGCCGCGCGCGGCGATGCCATTACCGCCGCGCTGCTCGAGGCGGCCCGAGTGCCCGCCGCGGTCGTCGCCGAGGCCGACGAGGTGCTCTCACTCGCCGCCGAACTGCTGCCGATAGGCAATCCCAATGTGGTCACCGATATCGGCGCCGCCGCCGATGCGGCGCGGGCCGCGGCCACCAGTTCGCAGCTCAATATCGAAATCAATGTCGGCTCGCTCGGCGCCGAATACGGCGCCGAGTTCGCGAGCGTGCTGATCCGTATCGACGAGATCACCGCCCGCGCGGACGCACTGCACGCCGACGTATTGCACGCCGTGCGCGGCTGAATTCGACCGAACGGTCGGATCGTTTGTCCGGTCATGTGCCGGGTATGTCGCCCCTATACGACAATGTGGACTCGGACGGCCGTTACGGAACCGGTACGTCGAGTTGATCATGAAGTCCTAGAATGGATTTCTGCGTCCCACACCAGCGTGAAGGGGTGGACCATGCGGAGCGCACTCAGATACCTGTTCCTCGCGACCACCGTCGTCGCCTCGGCGGCATTCGGGCCCGGACCCGCAATTGCCACCACGATTATCGAACCCAGCGCCGACGCGGTTGCGACGATCTCCCCGTCGACAGGCCAGGAAGTCGGCATCGCGGCACCTGTGACGATTCGGTTCGCCAACCCGGTCGCCGACCGCGACCGCGCCGAACGACTGGTCGATATCCGGGCCACCGATCAGCTGCCGGGCACCTTGTCGTGGGCAAGCGATCGCGAATTGACTTGGACGCCAACGGGTTTCCTGCCCGCTCGGGCGCCGATCTCGGTGCAGGTCGGTACCGCGCGCACGGAGTTCCGCACCAATGCGGGTGTGGTGGGTGACGCCGATATGTCGGCACACACCTTCACCGTGAGCATCGGCGGTGCGGTCGCGCGATCGATGCCGGCATCCATGGGCAAGCCGGGCTGGGAAACACCGACCGGTACCTTCCCGGTGCTGGAAAAGTTCCGTTCGGTCGTCTTCGATTCGCGCACCATCGGAATCCCGCTGAGCTCGCCCGAGGGCTACGTCATCAATGGCGAGTACGCCGAACGCCTCACGTGGGGTGGCGTTTTCGTGCACTCCGCACCATGGTCGGTGGATTCGCAGGGCTACGCCAACGTCAGCCACGGCTGCATCAACCTGGCTCCCGACGACGCCGCGTGGTACTACGAAACCGTCGGCATCGGCGATCCCGTCACCGTGCACTGGTGAGTCGCAAACAATCCGTTTTCCTTCCCGACACCGCCCCCCAATGTCGTCACGCGCGGTAAACCTGGCAGTATCCTGCCGGGGTTGATACAACTGCGGGACACACGTGATCGTATGACCTGATGAAGGTGGGGCGATGGATCGACCGGATATGACCTCGCGGGCGAATTCCGGCCCGCAGCCGGGCGCTGCGCCACAACAACCGCTCGGTGCGCCGAGGGAATGCCCGGCTCAGACACCGCCGAATCCGTTCCACCGGATCGGCTTCACGGAGGACACCGCGCCGACCGGGCCGATACCGCGGATCCCGATCGATGGCACACCCATCGACCCGGGACCACTACGGCGCGTTCCGATCGACCGCGCCGCAACGCAATCCGGGCCGCTGCCCCGAGTGCCGGTCGACCGGGCGCCGACGGATACGGACCCGTTCCGGCGCATTCGCGGTCACCATGCTCCCGGTGGTCAGGCTCCGAGTGTCCAGACGCCGCATCCCCAGGCGCCGCAAGTCCAGGACCCGGAGCAAACCGGGCCGATACCGCGGATCCCGAGCCAGGAAGTCCCCACGCGTCCGGCTCCGGCGCCGCATGTCTCGACGCACCAGGATGCGCCGGACAGCGAGCAGCAATCGCTGACATTGCCGGAGCCGATCCGTCCGGCGCCCGTCTCCCGGAACCCGCGCCCACCTGCGCCTGCCGCGTCGCGTCCGCTCCAGCACCCGCCTGTTCCGCAAGATCCGAACTGGCATGCGCCTGTTGCCCAGGCACCGTACCGTGGGGCTCCGGTCCGGCCGGATCCGATGCACCAGAACCCGATTCGTTCAGAGGCCGTCGACGCAGCAGCTGTCCGGCACGATCCGAGCCACTGTGCACCGGGCCTATACCAACAGGATCCGTTGCAGCAGAATCCGATTCAGGCAGCCGATGGGGAGTCCGCACGGCAGCAGCTGGACTATGGCGACTGGTCCGAGTGGGTCGAGGAACTTCCCGAGGAGCCGAATCCGCCTGCGCCGGACTATTTCCGACATGAGGCGGCATTGGCGGCCATGATCGACCGGTCCGGGGGGAATCGGTCGAAGCGCCGATGGATGCCCGTGCTGGTCGGGTCCGTCGCGGCGGCCGGACTGCTGGTGGTGGCGTTCGTGCAAATTCGGCCGAATCCGCAACCGGCGACGGTGGCCTCGTCGACGCCCAGTCAGGTCGCGGTCGCCGGATCTACCTCCGCCGCGCAGTGCCCGGCCGAGCGGGTCGGCGACACCATTACCGGCAACGGTGCGGGCGGGATGGATTCCGGACCGGGCGTCATCTTCGCGTTCCAATACGCTTATTACGTCACCCGGTCCGGTGCGGCGACCCGAGAGTTCGTGACCCCCAACGCATCCGTCTCCCCCGCCGGTACGATTCAGCGGGGCATCGATGGCATTCCGGTCGGTACCACTCACTGCATCAGCATTACGCCGGGTGCCTCGGTCGGCCAGTACCTGGTGCAGGTGATCGAGTATCGGCCGGATTCGACATCGATCGCCTACAAGCCCCAGGTCGTCACGACGGCGCGGGTGGGCAACCAGACGCTCATCACCGGAATCGGCGCGGCCTGACCGTCACACCGGCGAATTCCACGGCACCAGTACGATCTTTCCGCGGACGCGCCCGGATTCAATCAGGTGATGAGCCTTGACCACGTCGGCCATCGGTAGCACCTGGTCGATCTCGACGCGCAGCCGACCCGCCGCGAGCAGGGCGGCGAGCTCGCGTAGATCGCGGCCGGACGGATCGACATACAGCCGCTCATAGCGGGGATCGTCCTCGGCATCATTGCCCTGCGCGTCGATCAGTCGACCATCCGCGGCGAGTACCGGCAGCGACCGTGACCCGTAGTCACCGCCGACGAGATCGAAGACGATGTCGACAGCACGCACCACATCCGCGAAATCGCTTGTCGTGTAATCGATCACTTCGTCGGCGCCGATACCGCGCAGGAATTCGTGGTTGGCGGCGCGGGCCGTGCCGATCACGTACGCGCCGCGCTCCTTCGCGATCTGCACCGCGAAATGTCCGACGCCACCTGCCGCGGCATGTACCAGCACGTGTTGTCCAGCAACGACTTCGGCCAGTCCCTGCCAGGCGGTCAGTGCCGCGGTCGGCACGGCGGCTGCGTGGATGTGGTCCAGGATCGCCGGCTTCGGTGCGAGGAAATCCGCCTGCGCCACAACGTATTCCGCATAGGTACCGGACCGGCTGAGCACCATGCCGTAGACCTCGTCCCCGATCCGGAATTCCTCGACACCGGCGCCGACCGCATCGACGATCCCGGAGACATCGAAGCCGAGGGTGAACGGCGGATCCCACAGTTTGCGCACCAATCCGGACCGCAGCTTCCAGTCCGCGGCATTCATACCGGTGGCGGCGACCCGCACCACCACCTCACCCGGTCCGGCGCTCGGACGATCGACCTCGACGATTTCCAGGACCTCGGGACCACCGAATGTTCGTTGCGTAATTGCGAGCATGCCACCGATTCTGCGGTCCCTTAGTATCCAAGGGAAAGAAGGCACTTCAATGATCCCGAGGTACCCGATGGATACCGTTGTCGACTGGTCCGGCTCCGACAACCTGGTCAAGAGCTATCTGACCAACTGCCCGGCGCGCGAAGTGCTGACCGTGCTCGCCGACAAATGGGTGCTGCTGGTTCTCGGTGTGCTGCGCATAGCGGGCGGGCCGGTGCGCTTCAACGATCTGCGCCGTCGACTCGACGGCATCACCCAGAAGATGCTCACTCGTACCCTGCGTAATCTGGAGCGCGACGGACTGGTCCGCCGCGCCGTGTACCCCACCGTCCCGCCGCGTGTCGAGTACTCGCTGACCGAATTGGGCGCCAGCCTGGGCGAGCTCAGCCACGCGATGGGGGTGTGGTCGGTGCGCCACCACGACGAAATCCGCTCCGCTCGCGACGAATTCGACATCCGCGCCGCAACCGACCCGCAACCCGTCTGAATGTCCCCAGCCGCATCCTTTCTCGAGGTGTGGCCAGTGGGGCTCAGGCGGCGTGGAGGAGGTCCCCACCGGAGGCGAGGGCAGCGTAGCGGCCGTCGGAGTCCATGAGCTCACGGTGGGTGCCACGTTCGACGATGTGGCCGCGGTCGAGTACGACGATCTGGTCGGCATCTCGAATGGTGGAGAGCCGGTGCGCGATGGTGATGGTGGTGCGACCTTCCGACAGCGCGTCGATGGCGGCCTGCACTTCCTGCTCGGTCCGATTGTCGAGCGCGCTGGTGGCCTCGTCGAGTACCAAGATGGGCGGGTTGCGCAGAATCACGCGTGCCACCGCCAAACGCTGCTTCTCACCGCCGGAGAACCGGTAGCCGCGCTCACCGACCAGCGTGTCGTAGCCGTCCGGCAGACTCGCGATATGGTCGTGGATCTGCGCGGCCCGCGCCGCCGCATACAACTCCGCATCGGTCGCATCGGGTTTGGCGAACCGCAGATTGTCCGCAACCGAGGCATGGAACAGGTAGGTCTCCTGCGAGACCACACCGACGACGGCGGCGAGATCGGCAAAGGACAGGTCCCGCACATCGATTCCGTCGATCTCGACCCGTCCGGATGTCGCATCGTAGAGTCGCGCCACCAGGTAACCGAGTGTGGTCTTGCCCGAACCGGTTTCACCGACGATGGCCAGACCGGACCCGGCAGGGACGGTGATGTCGATGTCCTGCAACACATCCCGTGTCCCGGATCCGTAGGTGAATCCGACGTGTTCGAAGTGGACCTCGCCCCGCACGCCCGAATCCGGTACCGGCACCGGATTCATCGGTTCTTCGATATCCGGCTTCAGGTCCAGGTATTCGAAGATCCGGCCGAACAGCGACATGGAACTCTGTACTTCCACACCGGTGTACAGCAGCTGCACCATCGGTCGCAGCAGACTCGTCTGCAAGGTCGTGAAGGCGACCAAAGTGCCGATCGACACCAATGGATGTCCCGCCGCCACGGTCGATCCCGCCGCCCAGTAGATGATCGCGGGCATTGCGGCCATGACGATCTGAATCGTCGACTGCCGCCACCGTCCGGCCATACCGGACCGGATCTCCAGGTCCACCAGCCCACGCGATTCCTTCGCGAAATCGTCGACCAGCGCGGGTGCGCGGCCCATCGTGCGCCCGAGCAGGATGCCGCTCACCGAGAGCGACTCCTCCACGATCGCCGACATGCCCGCCAGCTTCTGCTGCCGCTGCGCGGTGATCTTCCTGCGTTCGTCGCCGACGCGCCGGCTGATCCAGACGAAGAACGGCAGCATGATCAGCGAGACCACCGTGAGCCGCCAGTCCAGGGCAATCATGGCGATCACCGAGGCGATAACGGTGGTGAAGTTCGAGACCAGTGAGGTCGCGGTGGAGGTGACCGTCGATTGCATGCCGCCGATATCGTTGGCGATCCGCGACTGCACCTCGCCGGTACGGGTAGTCGTGAAGAACGACAACGGCATTCGCTGCAACTGCGCGTACACCGCCGAGCGCAGATCGTGCATGACCTCTTGCCCGACCGCGGTGGAAATATAGGTCTGGAGCACGCCGAAGATGCTCGTGAGTGCCGCGACCGCGAGCATGCCCGCCGCGAGTGCGGTCAGCAGGCCGGTGCGACCGTGTGGGAGTGCGTCATCGAGGATGCCGCGCAACATGAACGGCGACGCCAACGCGACCAGTGAAGACAAACCGACGAGCGCGGCCACCAGTGCCAGGCGCGCGCGATACGGACGAAACAGCCGGACGATCCGGCGCAGTTGATGTGGGGGCTGCATAGGCGCCTCCTTCCGAGGACTATGTCCTTAAACTGAGCATGACTCATAATTGTTCCCGAAACAATGAGTTATCCTCAACGAATGGACTCCGCGCTCGATCCCGATCTCCCCGAGCTGTTCCTGCGCACCGCGAAACGCATCCGCCGCAACCAGGTCACCCGACTTGCACCGATGGGCATTACCCCCGGTCAGGCCCGTGCGCTCCGCATTATCGGCCACCATGACGCGCCCCTGCGGATGGCGGCACTCGCCGATCACCTCGGCATCGTCCCGCGATCCGCCACCACCGTCGTCGATGCCCTCGAAGCCGCTGGCCTGGTCGCCCGCGCCCCCGACCCCATCAACCGCCGCTCGACCCTCGTGACACTCACCGTCCCCGGCCGAGCCGCGCTCTCCCGAATGGCCGCCGCCCGCCGCGCCGCCGCCGAAGAAGTCTTCGCCAGCCTGAACACCGAACAGCGCACAACGCTTCGCGAACTGCTCGCCACACTCGATTCGCAGGCATCGGTCAGCGCGCCCACCGGTACGCCGATCTCGTGACCTCCCGCCCGGAGCTGACTCGGGTCACGCCGACCCAATTGCCAAGGCGGAGACCGATATTGCCGCCGGCACACGGACTCGCCTCCGGGTAGCACGGCGCGCTGGACACCACCGGGTACGCCGAAGTGCTTGGGGCAGTAGTCGATTAAGCGGGGTGGGACTTTTCGGCGGCGGTCACTACGTGGCGCATGAGGAGGGCGGTCGTTACCGGGCCGATGCCGCCCGGGACGGGGCTGAGGGCGGTCGCCTTGCCGCGGACGGTTTCCGCTTCGACGTCACCGACGATTTTGCCGTCGGGGGACTCGTTGGTGCCGACATCGATGACGGTGGCGCCCTCGCGGACGTGTTTGCCGGTGACCAGGCCGATGCGGCCGGCCGCGGCTACGACGATATCGGCGGCGGAGGTGACGGCTGGAAGGTCGGTGGTGCGGGAATGGCAGATGGTGACCGTGGCGTTTTCGGCGAGCAGGAGTTGCGCGAGCGGCTTGCCGACAATATTCGAGCGGCCCACGACGGCGACATGCCGTCCAGCGAGCGGGATTTCGTGATGCTTCAGTAGCTCGATGACGGCCTCGGAGGTGGCGGGGACGAAGCCGTCGAGGCCGGAGGCCAGCAACCCCAGCGACAGCGGGCTGACGCCGTCGACGTCTTTGGTGGCGGCGATGGCGGAGCTGACATCGTCGAGGGTGACCCCGGCGGGCAGCGGGGTCTGCAGCATGATCGCGTCGACGGTGGTGTCCGCGCTGCGGGCGGTGAGTTCGTCGCGGATCCGCTCGATGCTCGCCGCGGCGCCGAGTTCGATAGTGTCGCAGACGATTCCGAGACGTTCGGCGGCCTTGCGCAGCGAGTTCACGTACCACGCGCTGGCCGGATCGTCATTGGCCACGATCAGGGCCAGGCGCGGCGCGGTTCCGCCAGCGGTGAGCGCGGCGGCGCGCTCCTTGGTGTCGGCGTTGATGGCGGCGGCGAGTTCCTTGCCGGACAGCGAAACGGTATCCACGTTGTCACACCTTATCGGCTACCCCGCCCAGCCGGTTCCGGTGCCCACCCCGCGCGCGGCCCGGTTTGACCGGACGCCGGAAACAGCACCCGGCAATTACCGGAATATGGCCACTACCAGTCGTATCGTGATTGTGCTTGCCCACGGCTAACTGCCAGCTGACCTACCGAAACCCCGTTTCACGCGTGGAAAGGTGTCGACTGTAGTGAAGATCTCGAGGCATTGGAAACTATGGGTCGCGACCGTCTTCGCGGCCGCGACCATCACCGGAATATCCGGCGCACCCGCCATCGCAGCACCGGAAACCGACGCCCTCTACAACTCCGCCCAGCGCGCCTTCACCGACGGTGACGATGCCGCAGGACGCGCCGAACTCCGACAGCTGATCGCCGCCGACCCGGCCGACGCCGAGGCCCTGTCGCTGCAGGTGATCTGGTCGCATTACGCCAATGACCTGCCCGCCATGGCCGATGCGCTGGCCCGCCTCACCGCCATCGACCCGGCAATGGCCCAGGGCACCAACAATGTGCTCGGCGCGATCGGCGCCGCGCTCGGCACCCTGCCGAATCCGCTGCCCGCGATCGTCGGACCGCAGACCGGAATCGTGGTGCTCGGCTACGGCCTGCTGCCGGACGGTTCGCTGCGCCCCGAGCTGGTGAACCGGCTGACCGCGGCCTGGTTGCAGGCGGTCGCCGCACCACTCTCACCGATCGTCGTCACCGGCGGCAATCCACAGAACGGGATCTCCGAGGCCGAGGCCATGCGGGCCTGGCTGGTCAGCAAGGGGCTGCCCGCATCCCGGATCAATGTCGAGAGCCGGGCCGGATCGACGGTGCAGAACGCGCTGTTCAGCACCAAGATGTTGCGTGATGTCGGCGCGAACAGCGCGGTCGTGGTCACCTCGCCGAACCACATCCGGCGCGCGGTCGCCGATTTCATTGTCGCGGGCACTCAGGTGGTCGGGGCGACCACCTCACTCGATCAGCTGGTATCGCAGTTGCCGCCGCCCGCCAAGCAGGCGCAGCGCGGCATCTACCTGGACGCGACGCGGACGTTCCAGCTCGCCACCTCGCGCTGAGCGGAATGGGCCGAGCGTGCACTTTCGACCCCGAAGGGTCATGAATCGGGCGCAAAGTGCACGCTCGGACCCACCGGCCCCGAATTACACGGCACGATATCCCGGTGACACCAATCGGAGATGTGGTCGCGCAACTGCGCGCGGCGGGCTGTGTATTCGCCGAGGACGAGGCGCGGTTGCTCACCGACGCCGCGGCACAGACGGGCGCCGATCTCGCGGAATTGGTCGCGCGACGCGTTTCCGGAACACCACTGGAGTATCTGCTCGGCTGGACCGAATTCCACGGCATCCGCGTCGCGGTTTCCTCGGGCGTCTTCGTACCGCGCCAGCGCACCGCGTTCCTCGTCGACAACGCTGCCGAACTCGCCCGGACTATGCCCGCGCACCCGGTCGTCGTCGATATGTGCTGTGGCTCTGGCGCATTGGGTCTGGCCCTCGCGACGATCCTTGCCGCCGAAGGCCGTCCGATAGAACTCGCCGCCGCCGATATCGAACCCACCGCGGTCGAATGCGCCCGTCGCAACCTCACACCGATCGGTGCGCACGTCTACGAAGGCGACCTCTTCCAACCACTGCCCCGCGAATTGCGCGGCCGTATCGATATCCTGCTCGCCAACACTCCGTACGTACCATCGGAGATGATCTCCAGGATGCCGCCCGAGGCACGCGATTATGAGCCGCGCGCCGCCCTCGACGGCGGTCCCGACGGCCTGGATATCTTCCGCCGTGTCGTCACCGCCGCCCGCACCTGGCTCGCGCCGGGCGGCCACTTGCTGGTCGAATCCAGCGAAGCCCAGGCTCGGCCCGCGATCACGGTCCTTTCCGCACACGGTTTCACCGGCCGCATCGCCGAATCCGAGGAGTTCTACGCCACCGTTCTCATCGGCACCAAGTCGAATACTTAGCGCGGCGCACCACGACGTTCCGCGGCCGCTACTTCCTGCGGCCGGTGAATTCGTCCATCGAGTGGTACACGCCAACCGAATTCAGGAACAGGTCGCGCAGCTTGATCGGCAGCAGACCGGAGATCGCCTTATTGAGCCGAGATGTCCACGGCATGATCACCAGTGGGGTGCCCGCCTTCATTTCCCGCCACGAGGTATCGACGACATCGTCCTGTTCCAGAATCGGTGTGAACAGGAAACCCTTCGCGCCATCGAACATTCCGGTGTTGATGTAGGTCGGACAGACCGTGGTGATCCGCACGTGGTGGTTGCCCGCGTGTTCGAGTTCGATGCGCACCGAATCGGACCAGCCCAGCGCCGCCCACTTGGAGGCCGCGTACACGCTCATGCGCGGATTGGAAACCAGACCCGCCGACGACGCGATGGTCATGACGCGCGCCGCACCGGTGCCACGCACCATCGCGGGCAGGAATTCGAGCGTAAGATACATCGGCGCGAGGGCATTGATCGCCATCGTCTTATCGATATCGGCGCGATCGGCGGTCTCCCAGAAATAGCTGTTGCCGCGCACGATGCCCGCATTGTTGATCAGGATGTCGATATCGCCGACGTCGGCGCGCACCGTCGCCGCGGCCGCGCCGATATCGTCCCGCGCGGATACGTCGACAACATAGTGATGAATGGCGACACCACGACCGGACAACTCGACCGCGGTCTCCTTCAGCGCGGATTCGTTGATATCCCACAGCACCACCGCGGCCGCACCCTCACGCACCGCACGCTCGGCGAACCGCTTGCCGAGGCCCATCGCCGCGCCGGTGACCAGGACCTTTTTATCCGCTACTGTGTCCAATTCCATCCGTCCTCATCCTGATACAGTCATGAAATAGCTTCCGGCGCAATTACTTTCGAGCCCGACTGTTTTTGGCCCCGATTACCTTTGGCCCCGATTACCTTTGGCCCCGATTACCTTTGGCGCAGTGCCTTCATGACTCCGAAATACAGTGTCATCGTCTTCGCCCACAGTTCCTCGGACATACCGGGCAGCGGTGCGATCGGGAACATCCGCTGCACCGCGATCGTCTGGGTGTCGATGTACTTCAACAACCCCTCGGGACCGTGTCGACGCCCGGTACCCGAAATGCCGAGCCCGCCCGAGGGCGCGTCCGCGCTGCCCCAGGCCGCGATGAAGCCCTCGTTCACATTGACCGAACCCGCATTGATGCGCGCAGCCACCGCACGACCTCGACCGACATCCTTGGTCCAGACACTCGCGTTCAGCCCGTACGCGGTGTCGTTGGCCTGTTCGACCGCCTCGTCGTCGCTACCGACCCGATAGATCGACACCACCGGGCCGAAGGTTTCCTCGCGATACACCGTCATCCCGGGGCGCACCCCGGTCAGCACGGTCGGCTCATAGAAGTACGGTCCGAGATCGGGACGCGCCTTACCGCCCGCCAGCACCGTCGCCCCCTTCGCGACCGCGTCGTCGACATGGGCACCGACGGTGTCCAATTGGCGCTGGAACGTCAAAGATCCCATATCGCTGGCGTAATCGAGCGCACCGCCCAATTCGATTGCCCGTACATGCTCGACGAACTCACCGACGAACTGGTCATAGACCTTGTCGTGCACATAGATTCGCTCCATCGACTCGCACAACTGCCCCGCCGAGGCGAAGCAGGCCCGGATCGCGATCCGGGCCGCCAGGGACGCATCCGCATCGGCCAGCACGAGCAGCGGATTCTTACCACCGAGTTCGAGCGAATAGCCGATCAGCCGCTCCCCGGCCTGCTGCGCGATGGTCCGGCCGGTCGCACTCGACCCGGTGTAATCGACATAGTCGGCGCGCGCGATCACCGCACCACCGATCACCGCACCACGCCCGAGGACCGCCTGCCAGAGTCCGCGCGGCAGCCCGGCGCGCTCGGCGGCATCGATGGCCCACAGTGCGGTCAGCGCGGTCTGGTTATCCGGGCGCGCGACGACGGCATTTCCGGCGACCAGTGCGGGTAGTGCGTCGGAGACGGCCAGGGCCAGCGGATAGTTCCACGGCGAGATCACCGCGACCACCCCCTTTGGTCGATGCCGCACATCGACCTGGGTCAATACCGGCAACACACCGCGCGGCTTGCGGGTGGCCAGCAGTCTGCCCGCGACCGACGCGTAGTACCTGGCATTGACCGCGACATCGCCGACCTCGTCGAAGGCGTGCGCCCGCGACTTACCGGTCTCGGTCTGCACGATATCGAGGATGGTGTCCTGTTCGGCCAGCACGATGTCGTGGAATTTCCGCAAGACCGCGACCCGCTGGCGGACCGAGCGCCGCGCCCATTCCCGCTGCGCCGTCCGCGCGGTCGCGAAGGCGGTCTCGATATCGCCGGTCGAGGATTGCGGCAGATCCGCGATCTTGTGCCCGGTCACGGGCGCGAACACCTCGACTGCGGGGGCGCCACCCGCGATCGCACGATCCAGCAGGGGTTGTACCAGGGCCATCGACAGGGCCGTCGGTTCGGTCAACTGGCGGGCGGTCGTCATTGTCGGACCTCTTCTGGGTCGGGCGCCCGTGCTGGACGAGACGGTAAGCCGAGGTTCGGCTATTTACTGAACACTAGTGTTAGATTAATGCGAGTGCCGCACTCCATGTCAAGCTGTCCGGTGTGGAACACAGACGGACCGGGCTTCGAGTTGTGAGGCATCACCATGTCCGCTGACGCTTCCCACACAAATGGCGCGGCCCGGCGCGGCCGGCCACCACAAACGCAGGAGCAGGCCGAGGAGGTCCGTGCCCGCATCGTGCTCGCCACCGCGGCGGTATTCACCCGCGGCGGCTCGCGCGGACTCAGCGTCGCCCAGATCATCGAACAGGCCGGACTGGCCCGACCCACCTTCTATCGCTACTTCGGCAATGCCACCGAACCGCTGCACGTCGTGTTGGAGGCATCCAACGACGGCCTCGTCGACGGCATCCGAAAGGCACTGACCGGTCCGGACGAACCCGTCGAACTCGGCATCCGCCTCATCGATGCCTATCTCGGATGGGCCCGCGGACACGGCGCCATGCTGCGTCCGCTATTCGCCGAACTGCACGACCCGGCCTCACCGGTATCCGCTTATCGCGAACGGGCACTGGACGATATCCGCGCGCTGGTGCGCGAAACGTTCACGGAACTGGGCCGCGTAGTCCCCGCACCGCTGGATCTCGATGCGGCCCTGCATGTTTGCGAGTACGTGGTCTATCGCATTTCGGCGGGTACCGCGCCCGGCATCGAGCCGGACGCGGAAACCGTTGCCGCAGCACGACTTACCATGATCCGCGTGTTGCTCACCACGCTCGGTACCCGCGCCGATCTCGAATACGCGATGACACTGCCGGGCATCTTCCCGCCCGCGGAGTGAAACCGACTACAGATCGAGTTCGAGTTCGCCACCGCGAGAACGTGATACGCAAGTGAGCATCGCATTGCTCCGCTCGCCGGGCATTAGTGCCCGGTCCCGATGCTCCACCTCACCGGCGAGCACACTTGCCCGGCATGTCCCGCAAAAACCCTGCTGGCACGAATAGGCGACGCCGGGCACGGCCCGCCGGATCGCGGCCAACGCCGACTCGTCGGCCGCGACGTCGACTTCGGTTCCACTGCGGCGCAATCGAATACGGAACGGCGAACCGCCGCTGACCGGTACCGCCGAGAAACGCTCGGTGTGCAACGAGGCCGTCGGATCGTGTAACAGCAGCACTCTGCGCGCCGCCTCCGCCAATGCCGGCGGTCCGCAGACATATACCGCGGCACCGGTCGGCGTCTGCTCGAAGATCATCCGCGGATCCGGCACCCCGAACTCGTCATCGGGTCGCACCACCACATCACCACCGGTGAGGTGGGCGAGCTCGTACAGAAACGGCATCCGCGCCCGCGAACGCCCGAAATACATGAGCCGCCACGGTATTCCGGCACGTTCGGCGGCGGTGACCATCGGCAGAATCGGCGTGATCCCGATACCACCCGCCACGAAGAAATACTCCGGCGCGTCGATGAGCGGGAACGCATTGCGCGGGCCACGGACGCGCAGTCGGTCGCCGACGCACAGCTGCTCGTGGATCTCGTGGGAACCGCCGTCGCCATCGGCAATGTACCGCACCGCGATTCGGTAGCAACTGCGATCATCGGGATCGCTGTTCAGCGAGTACTGTCGCTGCCGCCCGGAGGGCAGGAATACGTCGATGTGGGCGCCCGGTGTCCAGGCGGGCAGATCCGCACCGCTCGGATCACATAGGGTCAAGCTGACCACCTCGTCGGCCTCGACCTCGATCCCCATGATCGCCAGCTCGAAATCGTAACCGGTGTGGCGCACCGGTTGCGGCCGCGAAAGTAGTTGCGCCGTTTTCCCTTCGGTGAATACCCGCTTGTAGGTGTCCACCGCCGACGCGATCATCCGCAGCCCGGTCCCCGGCCGGAACTGCTCCTCCACGGCGGTCATGCGCGTGTCCGTGCCGCCGGCGACTGCGCGAGGTAGCGCAGTGCGTTATCCATGGGACCGAGTTGGGAGGGGTGGAATCCCGGCCGCAGATACCGCGGAATCTCGGTGAAGAAGGTGGTGACATTCGGTATCACACCGCGCAGCGACGCACTGGCCAGCTGTAGCGGCCACCACCGCCCCTTGTTCGGTGACGGGTCGCGATGGAACAGATAGGCACCCGAAATCACAAACAGCGCAAACAGTCCCGAACTGGCGATCAACGCCTGACGCGCCCTGCGGGCATAGCCGCCATCGAGATACATGTACGCGTCGTAGACAACGCTGCGATGTTCGACCTCCTCGGCGCCATGCCAGCGGACGAGGTCCAGCATTGCCGGATGCATCCCCTTGGCCGCCAATTTGTCATTGGTGAGCAACCATTCGCCGATGACGGCGGTGTAGTGCTCCATCCCCGCGAACAGGGCCAGTCGCTCACACAGCCATTCGTGTTTGGCCCGGCCGGCCAGTCCGTGGTCGCCGAGCAGCCGATCGATCAGCCAGGCGACGCTCTCCACCATCGGACCGACCTCGAGTCCGAGGCGTTCCAGTTGGTGGCGAGCCTTTTCATGAGAACCGGCGTGCATCGTCTCCTGACCGATGAAACCGCGGACCTCTTCCCGCAATCGTTCGTCATCGATCAGCGGTAGCGCCTCGGCCAGCGCCTGCGCCATGGCCCGCTCGCCCTCGGGGAGCACCAGGTGCATCACATTGATGATGTGGGTGGCCATGACTTCGCCGGGGATGTAGTGCATCGGCACCGAATCGAAATCGAAGCTGACGTCCCGCGCGTTGATGGCATGAGCCTGATCGGCGTAAGCAGTGCCCATCTGATGGTCCTCACGTCTGGTCCCTGGACGATCAATGTATTGCCGACATCAAATGCTGTCAACATCACATGATGTCAACTTCCCCGCTATGGGAGGATCGAGCCATGAACGACGCCGTTTCCGATGGATCGATACCGGGTATGCGCCGCTGGCGCGGCACGCCCCCGGCCGACCGAATCGCCGCGCGCCGCGAACAGCTCGTCGAGGCCGCCATCGAATTGATGGCCACGATCGGTGCCTCCGATATCTCCATGCGTGGGGTCTGCAGGCAGGCCGGACTCACCGAGCGCTACTTCTACGAGAGCTTCCCGAATCTGGACAAACTGCTCACCGCGGCATTGGAAACGGTCGTTCTCGGTGCACAGGAACGCCTGCTCGCGGCGCTGGCCACCGCCCCGCCCGAACCGGAAAAACTCTTTCGCCATGCCATTTCGGCGTTCACCGATTATCTGGTCGAGGATCGCCGCCGCGGCCAGATCATGTTCGTGGAATCACAGGCCACGCGGGTACTGGGCGACCGAGGCAATGAGCTCATCGAACTGTTCACCGCCCCCATCGCCCTGACGATCGGATTGGGTGGCGACGGACCGCAGACCCCACCGGACCAGTACGAGAACAGCCTCAATTCGAACGCCATCTTCGGCGCGATGGCTTACATGTACCGCCCTTGGCTGGACGGAACGATCGATATCCCACGCGAACGGTTCGATGATCACGCGACCAGCGTGTTGCGCAAGATCGCGGCCGCGCGCTCGTCCGAGCCCCAACAAACGCACTGACCAGCACTACCCCTGCGTGGACACCGGATCCCGGTCCCGCGACCGTTCGAACACCATCGCGCGATCGGTGATCTTGCCGTGGCGCAGCGTGACCAGATCGCGCAGGTAATTCATGCGCAGGCGCCACGGCGCCTTGGTGCCTTGAATCGGGAATTGGCTCGCGGCACGTTGCACATAACCCGGATTGAAGTTCAGGAATAGCGAGGCCGCGCCGACCGACGGATCGCGGACTGGTGTGCACCGGGCGTATTCGTTGTCGTACAGGTGGCGTAGCAATCGAACGACGTACTCGCACACCAGATCCGCCTTCAGCGTCCACGAGGCGTTGGTATATCCGATGACGTACGCGAAATTCGGCACATCCGAGAGCATCATGGCCTTGTAGGCCATATGTTCCGAGAGGTGCACGCGCTGTCCGTCGACGGAGAGTTCCATGCCGCCGAAGGCGAGCAGATTCAATCCCGTTGCGGTGATGACGATATCGGCATCGAGGGTGGCACCTGAGGCAAGGGCCAGACCCGTCTCGGTGAACGTCTCGACCTTATCTGTCACGATATCCATTCGGCCCTTGCGGATCGCGCGGAAGAAATCACCATTGGGTGCCAAGCAAAGTCGCTGATCCCAGGGGTTGTAGGTCGGAGTGAAGTGCGTATCGATGTCGTAACCCTCGGGCAGCCAGCGCTGCTGCCAGCCCTTGATCCGCTTGCGCATGAATTGCGGATACCGTTGGCTCAGTTGGTAAATCGCGGTGGCCAACGCCACATTCTTGGCCCTGGCCACCGCGTAGGCGGCACGCGTCGGCAGGAATCTGCGCGCCTTCAGGGCGAGGTCATCGCGGGCGGGCGCGGAGATGATGTAGCTCGGGGAGCGTTGCAGCATCGTCACGTGCGCGCCCTGATCGGTCAGCGCGGGCCCCAGTGTCACCGCGGTTGCGCCGCTGCCGATCAGCACCACGTGCTTACCCGCGACATCGAGATCGTGCGGCCAGTGCTGCGGGTGGATGATCGGCCCGGCAAAACGCTCGGTACCCGCGAAATCCGGGCTGTAGCCCTCGTCATAGCGGTAGTAACCGGAGCAGCAGAACAGGAATCCCGCTGTGAGGGTGACGGTTTCGCCGGTATCGGTACGTTCGGCGCGAACCGTCCACCGGTTTTCCCGCGACGACCATTCGGCACCGACGACCCGGTGCCGGAAGCGGATACGACGGTCGATCCCGTTCTCGGCGGCGGTGGCGCGCACATAGTCGAGAATGTCGGAGCCGTCGGCTATCGACTTATCCCCCAGCCACGGACGGAAGCGATAGCCGAGGGTGTACATATCGGAATCGGAGCGAATTCCCGGATAGCGGAACAGGTCCCAGGTGCCGCCGATCGCGTCGCGGCTCTCCAGAATCGCATACGTCTTTCCTGGGAAAGCCCGCCGCAGGTGATACGCCGCGCCTATGCCGGACAGCCCGGCACCGACAATGAGCACATCCACATGCTCGCCAGCGATCGTCATCGATCTCGTCCTCCGATATTCGGCGGCGCGATTCGCACCGAGTCCGCCTCCAGCCTATCCGCTGCGGTTTGTCTTCGGAGACAACGCCCTTGGCATCACTACTGGACACGCGACCAATACCGACCGGTTTTCATGTGCGCGATTCGCAATAAAGTGACTGAGTCGATACCGGGGTGAACGAAATTTCCGAAAATATGATCTGCAATTCGCCTCGCTGTCGGTGGGCGATTCGCCAGCGCCTGGAGCGGGTCGGGGTGCCTATCGACACGAGGAATTTCCGCGACTCCAAACGGTCGAACCGGTCGCGCCCGGTACGTATCGTTCGGGCGCGGGCTCGCCCGTCGAGGAGACCCAAGTCGATGCCCGCGACGATCGGCACGCTCGGCCGCAACCTCACGACCGTGGTGCGCGAAACCGGGCTTAGAGAACGCGCTGCTGGATGTGGCGGCCGCCGAAGCCGCACACGACGCACTCGTCGAGGCCGGGCACGGCGATCTGTCCGGCACCGTGCTCATCGCGTCGCCCCCCACCGCCGCGATCCCGCTTCGGCTCGCCGGAAAGCCTTGGCATCGTAGCGGATTCGGTACGCTCCGCTGAACTCTCCGAAGGCGCCCCGCATACGAGGTTTCCTGCGCCCCGTGGTCGAGACCCACGACGCCGAGGCCGACACGACCACGGCGATGCCCGTCGTCACCGGCCGGACCGCGCGGGTGATCACTGCCGCTGCCACGCTGCTCGTCCTGGTGACAGCGGCATTCACACTGTCGCCGCCGACGCCGATGCGCTTCCTCGGCGTCGGCGTGATCAGAGCTCTGGTCGTCGACGCGACACTGGCTCGGATGCTGTCGGTGCCCGCGCTGGTCAAGCTGATGGGGCGGGTGAATTGGTGGCTGCCGGGCGGCGGTCGGCTGCCGCGGGCGAGTGTCCGAGTGGTCGACAAGGAGCGCACGGCGACTTCCTGACAACGCCCGGTTGCACGGATCCGTGTTTCCATGGAACCGTTTCGTCGGCGCGTGCGTCTCTATGATCAGACGGGACTAGTGGAAGGGGCGACCGCTATGGCTGTTGACAGTCCGTTCGGCGGGTATATCGAGGATGCGAAGACCGGGGCGTTGCAGGTGCGGATGGAGCCGCAGGCGTTTCTGGATATCGACGCGGCCTGCCAGAATTTGATCATCGACCTGTCTTCGGTCCAGAACGATGCGCGCGCCCTCGGCGAGCGGTCGATCTGGGGACTCGGCGAGAACAACCCGCGCCTGATCTCGGCGATCGAGCTGGTGAAACTGTTCAGGGAGAAGGCATTCGGCGGCCCGAACAACGCCTACGACACGATCGGCGATTACATCGCGGTTGCGACGGAAATCCAGACGCTGTTCAAAACTATCCGTGACGCCTATGAGCGCACCGATGAAGACTTCGCCCGCCGGATGCGCGAGATCCGCGTATGAAGATCCGCGCCGAGCGCTCTTCGACAGCGGGCCTGCTGACCGTGGCTGCGGCCCTCGTCCTCGCGGCCTGCGGTGGCGGAAGCAGTTCCACATCGACCTCGACGGCCGCCACACCTGCCATGTCCAGCACCTCGGCCACACCGTCCAGCTCATCGAACGCCGCATTCGACCCCTGCACGGCGTTGACGCCACAGTTCCTCTCCGAACACCAGTGGAATGCCCGCACTCCTACGCCCAAGCAGGATTCGACGGGCAACTTCCAGTGGAAGGGCTGCCTATATGTCGCCCAGAGCACGTATACCTTCCGCGTCCAGACAACCAACGGAACCCTCGCTCAGGTTCGCGAAAAGTTCCCCACCGCAACCGAACTCACCATCGACGGCCGCGGGGCCCTACGCTACGAGGCCCGCCCCGACGTCCCTGGCGGCTGTACCATCAATATCGAGATGAAATCCGGCTCCCTCTACATCGTCGTAGACGACCCGCGCGGCCTGCACCCCCGCAAGCTGTCCCCCTGCGATAACGTCACCGAAGTCGCCGAAGCCGTCGTCCAGCTTGTCCCCCAAGGCAGCTGACAGGTTGTTGGTCGGAGTGAATCCGGCCATTCCGCAACCGAATTGCCGGTCTGTGCCTGTCACTCACGCTCGATACCGCGCATCAGTGCCGGGTAGAGACCAGCAGGTACCGGAACGGGAGGATTCCGGCCATATAGCGCCCTGCCGAGCGGGCCGTTCGGCTTGACCAGGACGGCCATCCGGCCGTGATATCCGCCGGTGTCGTCGCACATCCAACCGATGTGCGACGACACCGTGCATGGTTCGGTTGGCGATCTCGGCGGCCCATTCGGTGTCGGCCAGGTAGACGGCGCGCCCGCGAAGCCCGGTCCGGGTGTGTTCCGCAGTTCAGCGGGCAGGCGATCGCGCGGCCCGCGGCGATCTGGCCGTCGCCGAACGGCTACGTCGCGTGGACAACCACCGGATGGAGTACGCGCGCGAACTGTTCGGCAAGATCTGCTCGGATCCGGATGAGATCGAGACCCGCGCGCTGCTCACGTTCTGTTTGTGAAACTACCTGCGGCGCAGCAGCACTCCGCGAATGTAGGCGGCCTGGCCGGAGTGCTGGATATCGTCGTCCACAACGCTGATCAGCCGCACGCCCAGGGTGACCGGCGGATCCCAGCGGGTGTCGACGATACGGGGCAGATCGGCATCGACGAGTCCGGAGACATAGTCGATCGTCTGCGCGTGCACCGCATCGTAGTAGCCCAACAGCAGATCGGCGGAAATCCCGTCGAGTTCGGCGACCTCCGCGGCGCGGTGCCCGTAGCCGGTTGCCTCGTCGACGAACGGCAGGTCGAACCGCTTGGCCCAGCCCGCCGCCGTCCACACCTGTTCCAGGTTTGCCACGTCCGCGATGTGGTCGTCCTGCACCCGGGTCAGATGCCAGATCAGCCAGGCGATGGAGTTGGCGTCGGGATCGATCCGAGCCGACAGCTCGTCCTGTCCGAGCCCCGCGACCGCGCCGTGCACATTCTCCCGCACCCGTCCGAAGGCATCGACCAACAACTCAGCGCTCGTCATGAACCCATGCAAGCACACAGTCGCCACCGATATTCCCGGATCGGGCCGCTATCCGCCCAACGGCAGCAGCAGATCGGCCGATTCGAGGTCGAGCAGGGCTCGTTTGGCGGACAGCCCACCCGCGTAGCCGGTCAGGGACCCGTCGGCCCCGAGCACACGATGGCACGGGAGCAGGATCAGTAGGCGGTTGCGAGCCAGCGCGCCGCCGATCTTACGAGCGTCGGCCGGGGTACGGCCGAGTCGGCGGGTCAGGGCGCCGTAGGTGGTTGTGCGGCCGTATCCCGTGGTCGCCTCGAGCGTCTGCAAGACCTCTCGATCGAACGCACGCATACCCGTCAGGTCCATCGGTACCGTGAATTGCTGGCGTTCGCCGATGAGATATTCGTCGATCTGATCTGCCGCGCTCTCCAAATGCGCACGAGCCGTGGGATTTTCGCTGGTCGGTCCGGTGGGCGGCACGTCGGTGAATGCGACCCGGGTGACGCCGGTCCGGTTCGCTTCGATCAGCACGTTCCCCAGTGCCGAACCGTGCACAAGTCGCGCGACAGTGGTATCGGACATGATGTTGCTCCTCTCGATCGTGCCTTCACCGAGCAGACGCTCCCCAGCGCCGAAACGTGAGATCAACTGCCGGAGTCGGCTTTCCATGCGGCGTATGCGACGGGCAGGCAGACCGCGCACGGTCGGTAACCGGCGGCGATGGCGGTTTGTTCGTCGGCGAAGAAGACACGGTGCGCTCGGTAGTGGCCGCGCGTCAAGGCACGCAGGGCCGAAGGACAGTCGAGACGGCCGTAGAGTTTGCCGCGCCGGTGACCGCCGAATCGGCCCGGAGTGGGGCTGGAATACGGGCGGCCATCGGCGTCGATCAGGGTGTACATCTCATTCGGCGTCGTGCAGGACCAGACCGAGAGTATGTCGGTGACCGCTGCGAATTCGACTGACGCCGTGGCGGATCGGGGCGCGGGACCAGCCGCGTGTCGATGAGGTCGGCCGGTCTCGGGTGGTGAAGACGAGCGCGTGCCCCTGTTCCAGGATGGCGACCGTCGGCTTGGATTGAGCGCGGGGGCGTTGTTCGACCAGGAGGAATTCACCGCCGGTGTGGTCGATACCCGGGCGGTCCAGGCCGATCACCACCTGCAGCGGGAACACGAGCTCGCCGTAGAGGTCCCGGTGCAGGGCGTTCCAGTCGCCTTCGGTGTAGCGCAACAGGATCGGCGTCGGCTTCGTTTGACCGGCGGCGTGGCAGGCGTCGAGCCAGTCGTCGAAATCGTCGGGCCACGGCGTCGGGTCGCCGAGTCGGTCGGCCCAGGTACGGGCGACGGGCAGCAATTTGCGGTAGAAAGCCCTGCGCAGCCGCATGATCGGTGCGGGAACGGGAGCGGCGAAGTACCGATAGGCGCCCTGGCCGAATCGGTAGCGGGCCATATCGATCGTCGACCGGAAGCGACTCGGATCAGCCCACATGGCAGTGAATTCGGCGCATTCGTCCGGGGTCAGCAGCGGGCCGGTCTGGGCGCAGCCATAGGTGTCGATCTCCTCGGTCAAGGCCGGCCAGGGCTGTGCTTCGACTCGTTCTTCCAGTGCGGCAAAGGTTTTCATGGCGTGTCCGGTCACGCCGCTTCGAGCGCGAGCAGGGTGGTCTTGGCGGTGACACCGCCGACGTACTGTCCGATCGAGCCGTCGCTGCGCACCACTCGATGACACGGAATAACCACCGGCAGCGGGTTGTGCGCGCAAGCCGAGCCGACCGCACGGACCGCGCGCGGATTACCAACGGCCGCAGCGATATCGGCGTAGCTCGCGCGATGTCCGTAGCCGATATCGCTCAGGTGCTCGACCACCTGGCGCCGGAATCCGACGGTCAGCCGCAGATCGAGTGGCAGATCGAATCGTGTTCGCGCACCGGCGAAATACTCGTCGATCTCGCGGGCGGCGGCGTCCAGACGCCGCGGGGCGGCCAGGATACGCGGGCTGATCCGCTCGGCGAGGGTGGTGAGTACGGTGTCGTGGTTCTCGTTGGGGTAGGCGACCCGCACCAGGCCCGCGTGGGTGGCCGCGAGCAGCAGTGTGCCGACGGGTGTGTCCAGTGTGCGGTAGGCGACGTCGAGCAGGCCCGCGGCCTGGGCGTCGGCGGCCAACCGTCGATGCAATTGGGACAGGATCTCGGCGGAGTTCGGGTTCAGGCCGTCGAAGAGGCCGTCCGGATCCCGGTCGATAGTGGCCATCATGTTCGATCCTTCGGGTAGCGCTTGCGCAGTGTTTTCAGGCCGTCGGCGGCGGCACGACGGGCCGCATCGGTCGAATTGCCCAGCAGCTGAGCGATTTCGGCGTGCGGTAGGCCCGCCAGGTAGTGGTAGGCCACCGCTTGGCGCTGTTTGGTCGGCAACGACGCGAGTGCATCCCACAGCTCGGGGTCGTAATCGGCCGGGTCGGCATCGGGTGCGGTGCGTTCGGGCAGGGTTTCGGCGGGAACGGGTGCGCGGGTCAGTGCGCGCCCAACATCGATCGCGCGCCGGTGCGCGATGGTGACCAGCCATGCCTCGATATTCGTCGTCGGATCGAGGTCGGGGTAGGCCCGCAGCGCGGACAGAAAGGTCTCCGACCACGCATCTGCCGCATCCGTCGGACCGAGCACGGCCCGACACACGCGCAGCACCATCGGGCCGTATTCGGCCACCACTTCCTCGAACGGAGGCAATCTCACGCTGGGTAGACGTCGGGGACGCGGAAAACGTGAGATTCCCGGGTCGACCCGTGGCGGGATATCACCGTGACTCCGGGATACGCGACAGGCCGCTGGCGCGCAGGACCCGGCGGTCGATGGCGGCGCGGATCGACTCGTCGGTGCCGATGATGCGGACGTGGCGGCGGGCCCTGGTGATCGCCGTGTACAAAAGTTCCCTGGTGAGCAGGGTGGATTCGGGTTCGGGCAGGACGACCGAAACGGTGTCGTACTGACTGCCCTGGCTGCGGTGGATGGTCATCGCGAAGACGGTAACCACGGCCGGAAATTGGGTCGGGTGCACCAGATACGGCTCACTGCCGCGCTGCAGGGCCGCCCGCAGCGAACCGTCGGGCATGCGCACGATGACACCGGTATCGCCGTTGTAGATGCGCGCCTCGTGATCGTTGGCGGTGACCAGCAGGGGCTGGCCCGGATACCACGGCGCCAGGTGCGAATCCGGCCCCGCGCCACCGGCCGCGGCCCATTCTCCGGCCATGCGGTCCCAGCGTTCGACGCCGAAGGGGCCCTGGCGATGCGCACACAGCAGGCGATGGGATTCGAGGGCGGTCAGTGCCGCCGCGGCATCGCCGTCGAGCGCAGCCGCGGTGACCTCGCGGGCGGCCCGCACCACATCGGTTCGGACCGGTGCGGTGTCCTCGGGGGTACACAGCGAGAGTTCCGCACCGCCCGCACGCAGCAATGCGAGTGCGGTGTCGGCGTCACCCGCGCGGACCGCGACGGCGAGTTCGGCGATCTTGCCGCCGAATCGCCGACCGCGCGTCAGTCGGACGATGCCGCCGCGCAGCCGCGTTCGCTCGAGATCGGTCAATGCCTCCGGATTACCCTCGACGGCAATGGATTCCGCACCAAGCACCTGTTCGAGGACGGGATTCGGTTTGCCGACAACGGGTCCGGCGACGAGGTCGGCGAGTACCGCACCGGCATCGACCGAGGCGAGCTGATCCGGATCGCCGACGAGAACCAGGCGGGTATCCGGCCGCAGCGCGGCCAGCAGACTGCTCATCATGGTCAGCGAGACCATGGAGGTTTCGTCGACCACGATCACGTCATAGGGCAGCCGGTTGAACTCGTGATACCGGAACCGGGTCGCCCGGCCGCGCTGCCAACCGAGCAGGCGATGCAGGGTGGCGGCGGTGAGCTCGGGCAGGGTGAGCGCTTCGGCCTGGTCGCGCACCGCTTCCTGCAGTCGCGCGGCCGCCTTGCCGGTGGGCGCGGCCATGGCGATGCGCAGTGCGGGCAGCTTCGGATGCGCCAGCTGGTGCGCGGCGAGCAGGGCGAGGATGCGGGCGATGGTGTGGGTCTTGCCGGTACCCGGCCCACCCGCCACCACCGTGGTCCAGTGCGTCGCGGCGAGTGCGGCGGCGATCCGCTGGCGGTCCGGTGCCGCACCGACCGGGACGTCGAAGAGCCGGTCCAGCTCGCGGCGCACGATGGCCGGATCCACCTTCGGATGGTGTCCGGAACGCTCGGTGAGCACCCGGCGGATCGTCTGCTCCTGCTGGTAGTAGCGGTCCAGGTAGAGCAGCGGACCCGTGGCCCGCGCGTCGACCAGACGCAGCGGCTGCAGGGGACCAGCCGGCCCCCCGCACACCAGTGGACTGACCCGCAGCGCGGCGATCACCGCATCGATATCCGGCCATGGCAATGTCGCGGGGTCGATACCCGCACCCGCATTCCAGGTTTCGTCGGCATCGACGCCGATTTCGCGCATGCGGTGCACTTCCAGACAGACCGAACCGGACCGCACCGCCCGCACCGCCAGCGCCGCCGCGAACAGCACCTCCTCCGAAGATTCGCGGCCCATCCGGCCCAAGCGGAGCGCGACGTGCACATCGGCGGACGAAAACACACCGGCCTCGTTGAACATGCGCAACAGCCCGGTTCCCCGTTGCGCCACCTGAATCGACGTCATCGGGCCGCCTCCCCCGCCAGTAGGTCGGACAGGGCGACGATCAGCACGGGCGGCGGATTCCAGTCGAAAACACCACAGCCCGATGGAGTTTCGGGTCCGATCATGCCGCGGACGAAAAGGTAGCGGGCACCACCGAGGTGGCGCGCCGGATCGTAACCGGGCAACCGCCACCGCAAGTAGCGGTGCAGAGCGACGGCGTAGAGCAGGGCCTGCAGCGGATAGTGCGAGCGCAGCATTTCGGCGGCCATGCGGTCGTGGGTGTAATGCTCGACGGTGAGATCGCCGGTGCCGAGGCGGTTGGTCTTGTAGTCGACGATGACGAATCGTGGTTCCGCGCCCGGATTTGCGGTGCTGCGCAGCACCGCGTCGATACTGCCGGTGAGGTAACCGCGCAGCGGGGCGTCATCCAGGGACGCGAGTTGGTCGGCATAGCTGGACAAGGAATCGTCGGCCGGAAGATGGGTCCGCAGCAGCTCGGCGATCCCGCGCAACGTGACCGTGTGCGCACCGGGGATGTCACCACCCGCCAGCGGGAGCTCGAAGTCGAGTTCGTTGAGCCGGTCGCGGGTGGAAATATCGGCCAGACAACCGAATCCGAGTGGGGTGTGCAGCACGGCGAGTAGGGCGTTGCCGAGTATCACCGCATCGGCCTCGGCCATCAACTCGTCGGTTGCTGCCCGGCAGCGGGTGTGCACTTCGGTGGCCAGATCCGCGGCATCGGTATCGATTCGCTCGAGCACACCGTGCACCAGCGTGCCGAATTCGGCGCCGTAGGGCAGCGCGTTCATCAGGGACGGGGCCGCATCCGAGATCGCGGGTTCGGTGTCGGCGAGCGGCGGTGTGCCGGGCTCATCGGACGGGCCACGGTCGTCCTCGGGTTCGGACTCCGGAATCGCGGCATCGTGCGCACCTGCCGTCAATGCCGAATATGAGGTGCGCCGCCACTGCAGATCCATGGTGCGGGCGAAGTGTGCCGCGGCGATGGCTCCGGTCGGGAGTTCGGTGCGCACGCGGCGGATCTCGACCGTATCGGTGTGCTCGACGCCTTCCACCGCAACGGACTCCGGCGCACCGGCAGCCCAGGCCGAAAGCATCGACACCGCAACGGCATCCGCCGGCACCGCCGCCTTGCTCGGCACGAGGTCGCCGCCGTCCGGGCGACCGAGGACCATCCGATGCAGGGGCGCGTTGGCGGTGGTGATCGCGGGCGCCCACCAGGCGACGATCTGACACATCGCGCGGGTGAGTGCGACGTAGAGCAGACGCAGTTCCTCGCCCGCCTCCTCGGTTTCACTGCGCAGCTTGCGCTCGCCGTAGCCGGATGCGTCCTGGCCGCCGACATCGAGTACACGAGCGCCGTCGTCGGTGTGGAACAGCAGGGTCTGCGGGTAAGGATTCTTCGCGTTGTCCCATGCGAACGGCAAGTAGACGATGGGGAATTCGAGTCCCTTGCTGGCGTGCACGGTGGCGATCTGTACCGCAGCGGCATCGCGATCGAGGCGACGGCTGCGGTCGGCGACCGCCCCGGAGGCGGGATCGCGCACGCGGTCGCCGAGCCAGCGGGTCAGCGCGGTGAGGCCGAGACCTTCGGTCAGCGCGACCTGATCCAGCAACTGCGCGATATGCCGCAGATCGGTCAGCTCGCGTTCGCCGTTCTCGACCGAGAGCAGTCGCTGGGCCAGATTCGCTTCGGCGGAGATCTTTTCGAAGACCGCTGCGAAACCCGCGCGAGCGAACAGCCTGGCCGCGTCCCGGAGTTGCGCCGAGATGCGACCGACCAGATCCGCACCGCCGCTATCGATTTCGACCGCGGTCACGCCGAGCAGCGGTGTGCAGGCGGCGAGGCGGACGCGGTCGGAGCGGTGCGGCTGTTCGAGCGCGCGCAGCAGCCAGAGCCAGTCCGTCGCACTACTGGTGGCGAAGACGCTGGTGCCACCGGCGAGTACCGAGGCGACCCCGACCCGATCCAAAGCGGTTCGCACCACGTCGATTTGCGATCGAGTCCGGACCAGTACCGCGATATCGCCGGGTCCGATCGGCCGCGCTCCGGTCTTCGCCTCGAACAGCACACCGGATTCGAGCAGCCGCACGATATCCGCGGCGAGATCCTCGGCGACCTTCGCCCGCATGCGCCCGACAGCCGGAAATCCCGATTTGTTCAACGGGCCCGCGCCGGTGCGCGGGAGACACCGCATCCGCAGCGGCATCGTCAGGTCCTCGGGGCCGGACAGCCGCGACCAGCGGCGGGTCGCGGTGACCGGGTAGACCGTGATCTCCTTGTGCCCCAGCGCGGCACCACCCTGCAGATGATCCAGTGCGGCGAGCAGCCCCGCGTCGCTGCGCCAATTGTCGGTGAGCTCCTTGCGGGTGTCGGCGTGCGCGACGGCGTCCAGATAGCTGAGCACTTCCGCACCGCGGAAAGCGTAGATCGCCTGTTTCGGATCGCCGACCAGCACCAGGGTCGAATGACCGTGGAAAGCCAGCCGCAAGATGTCCCACTGCAATGGATCGGTGTCCTGGAATTCGTCGACCAGGGCGACCCGATACCGATCGCGGATGCGGCGACAGGCCCGCGGCCCGTGCTGCGGATCGGCGAGCACATCGTGCAGCAACACCAGCAGATCGTCGAAATCGCGCAGTCCGGCGAGACGTTTGCGGCGCTCGGTTTCCGCGCGCACCGCGGCGGCGAACGCGACCCGCTCCCCCGCCGTTCCCTCGCCCTCGGGCACCAATACGGCGTGCCGATCCTGCACCGCAGCCAGTGCCAGCGTATGCGCCTCCTTCAGCGAAAACGGTGGCTCCGCACGGGCATAGCGGTTCAGGTACAGGTCATCGGCGACCGTACCGATGAGCTCATCGATCGTCTCGACCAGCCGCGATCCGGGATCGTGTTCGCCAGCCAAGCCGAGCTCATCCAGCATGCGCTGGCAGAAACTGTGGGTCGTCGCGATGGTCCCGGCATCGAAATCCGAAAGCGCGCTGAGCAAACGCCGCCGACGCCGCAGCACCTCGGCCGAATCCGCCTGCGCCAGTAGCCGAATCAGCTCATCGGCATGGGCTCGGGCCGTCTCCGGGTCGGCCAATGCCGCGGCCACCGCGACGAATCGGTCTCGGGTCCGTTCCCGCAGCTCCTGTGTGGCGGCCCGACTGAATGTCACCAGCAACAGCTGCGAAATATCGATCCCGATTTCAGCGACATACCGCACCGCCAACCCGACGATCGCATGCGTCTTACCCGTCCCCGCACTCGCCTCGAGCACAGTGGTTCCGGTCGGCAGCGGCCCCTTGGCATCGAATCGGTCGGCGTCCAGCGAGGGCGCGGCGAATGCGGTGTCCTCGATGGTCATCCCCGCCGTCCCTCTCCGTACCTGGCGAATCCGGTGCTCGCACTGCTCATCGGCAAGATCTTCCCTTGCCGACTCCACCGTCCACCCAACACCCGCCCGCATCGGGGAGGCGCGCCGACCAGTTATCGGATGTCGCGACCACCGACCTCGCAGCGCGACTTGTGTCCGATGGGCCCCGGAGCCCTTCGAATACGCCCACTCCGTGCCCGACCGCGCGCGGCGAGGCCAAGCCGCCGCAGACATCGTCCCGGTGAACACCGGCAACCGACTTCACGTCACTCATGGCTGCCCCTGGCTTTCGGCCGCCAACAGCGGTGCCCACATGCGACGAGCCAGGGACCCGAAGCGCGTGGTCTCCCCGGGCTCGCCCGCCGGCGCGGGAGCCGCCATGAGGTCTTCGAGGCGCGGCGCAGGCCCCCAGATGTAGCGCAGATGACGGTCGGTGTGGTCACCGAACGGCCCTGGACCGTTGGGTCCGCCATTGAATTCGCGTTCGGCAGCACTCACCGCTTCGTCGGCGTTCGAACCGCGGAAGCGACGTTCGGCATAGACGGCGGTGGCGGAGGGGGCGATCGGAAGCGGTTCGGTCAGACCGGCATCACGCAGCCGCACCAGCTCACGCAGGATTGCCAGCGCGGCAGGCGGTTCCGGAGCCATGAGCTCGGAACGCCATGCGGGACGCCCGAATTGGCCACGTCCCGTGGTGACCGCACGCCACGAGCGATCCTCGGTGACCGTCAAGGCCAGCAGCGAAACCCAAGCGGCGATGCGGTGTTTCGGGGCGAGCCGCGAGAATGTGGTGCGAACCAGGGATTCACCGCGCACCTCGGGCACCGTGCCGGTGAGCCGGCGGCCGTTGCCGAGGTCCACCGCGATATCGACCGCGCGCGGTGCACCCTGGTACTCCGGCAGCGCCGCCCGCACCAGCTTGTCCACCGTCGACTCGACCTCGTCGAGCACCGCACCGCCGAAACCGAACGGCGGCAATGTCCCGCGCCGCCACTCCGCCGCGCGCAGCGTCGACGGCTCCGCGCCGGTGAGCCGCGCGGACAGCAGCCGTTCGCCGAGCTCCCATTTCGCGAGGCCGTCGAGTTCGATGGGCAGCCGGTCGGCGATATCGTCCTCGGGTTCGGGGACGCGCAGCCCGAGACGCTGCCACAGGAAGGCCCGCACCGGGTGTTCGACGAACGAAATCAGGTCGGCCAGTGCGACATCGGCGAGTTCGAGCGCGGGCAGGGGTTCGGGCAGGAATGCGGCCCGCGGCTGTGTGGGTTGTCCGGCCGCCTGTGCTCCGGCGAATGCGACGGTATCGAAGCTGAACGGGCGCTCGGCCAGGAAATTGCGACGGTCGAAACCCTGCAACGGATGTCGGGTAACCACCGTTTCCATACCTGCCGTGCCGATGTGTGCGCGCAGTGCGTCGAGCAGTTCGGCGACCGGGATGGCGGGTGGGCGATGCGCACCGGTTACCGGGTCGGCTCCGGTGTGGAAGATCAACAGCCGCTCCGTGGCGGCGAGCACGGCATCCAGCAGCAGCTGGCGATCCTCGCTGCGCGCATCCCGTTCGCCGAGTAGCGGATTGCGCGCGAGTACGTCGTCACCGTCCACGCCGCTGGTACGCGGGAAGACCTCGTCGTCGAGGCCGAGTAACACCACCACGCGATGGGGTACCGAACGCATCGGCACCATCGTGCATACCGTCAGCTCGCCGGTCCGGAAATTCGCCCTGGTCGGTCGCGCCGCGAGCCGACTCGACAGCAGCACACCGACATCCGCCAGCCGCAATGGCACATCACCAGCATGTTCGGTGGCGGCGGCCAGCTCACGGCGGGCCTCGGTGCGCACCCATGCCTGACTGTCCGGCACATCGGTGAGCAGTTCGAGGCAACGCCCGAACACCGCCGCCCACTGCTGGGCCGGACGCGGTCCGCGCAGATCACGCAGGCAGACCGCGAGCCGGTCGATGAATTCGGCGAACCGGCCCGCCAGATCCACATCATTGCTGTCCACATCGTCCAGCGGCAGCGCGAGATCCAGCCAGTCCTCGGCGGATTCGTCCGCGGTGACACCGAGCAGGATGCGGTCCACCGCGCTATTGAGCGTATTCTGCGCGAAGTCGGCCAGACCGAATGCCTGCCGCTGGCGCTGCCCGATCCCCCACCGCGCACCCGATTCGGCCGCCCACTCGCGCAACCGCTCGACATCGTCGTCATCGAAACTGCAACGGCGACGGACGGTTTCGGATGCCGCGAGATCCAGGACCTGAGTCACCGTCACTCGTCCGTCGGCGAGCTCGAGCAATACGGCGATCACCGCGAGCATCGGATTGGTCACCCCGCGCCCCCGATCGGCGAGCCGCACCCGCAGCAGATGCGCGGGATGGGCCGAATCCGCTACCGACTCGACCGATCCCACCAGTTTCTGCCCGAACGCCGCACGCACCAGCGGCGCATACGCCTCCACCTCGGGACACATGATCAACACATCGCGTGGTTCGAGGGTGTGATCCGCCGCGAACAAGCCGAGCAGACATTCGCGCAACACTTCGACCTGTCGCGCCGGCCCATGGCACGAATGCACCTGCACGGTGCCGTCGGCGAAGCTCGCGGGTTCGGGCGGCCACGCATCGTCCCGGATCCCGGACTGCAGGGCGGTCAACAGTGTCGGACCCGAATCCTCCCGACGGCCACCGTGATTCGATCCGATGGCCGCATGGTGCTGGTCCACGGCACCGACCAGCCGCTGCTGCAGCTCGCGCACATCCCTGCCGAGCCCAGCGAGCAACGGATGCCGCACCACCGTCGCACCGACGTCATCGGCCCGCGTCACCGCGGTGGGCAGCGCACTCAATCGCGTCCACATCGCCGGACTCGGATGCGCGAGCCACAGGTGCACATCCCGCCGCGCCGCCAGCGCCGACAACACCGCCAGCTGATCGCTGGGCAGCCGCGTCACCCCGAACAGGGACAAACGCCCTGGCAGATCCAACAGATCCGGCTCGTCCCGCAACCGCGCACAGGCCGCGTCCAACCGCTCGGCCGGACTCGGCACCCCGACCTCGGCCCGCAACCGCCGCCACAGTTCCGGTTGCCACAGCAGATCATCCGGCACCGCCCGCCCGGCACCGTCGGTATCCGATCCCGCGGCCCACTCCGCGAGCAGTCGCGGCCGCTGCGCCGCATAGCTGTCGAACAGCGCCGCCAGATGCGCAGCGGTCGCATACCGCCGACCGACCCGATGCCCGGCGGGTTCCCCGACCCCGAGATGTCGCGCGAGCACCGCACCCCACGGCTCGGCCAGCGACGCGTCGATCGTCCGCAGCAATGTCCATACCACCTGCTCCGACGCCCACGGATCCGTCTCGGGGCGCACGCCGCTGGCCGCCGCCGATATTTCGGCGACCAACGCACCGGGAGAGGGGAATTCGATATTCGCGGCAACACCGTCCGAGCGACCCGACACGCCGAGCACGGTCGACAGCCGCTGCGTCAACCACCGCTCGACACCCTTCGCCGGCACCGCGACCACCTCGGCCGCGAAGGTGTCCGGCAAAGGTTCCGCAAGCAGCGCGGCCAATGCCTGCGCCAACGCGTCGGCGCGCTCGGCGCGATGTATGTGCAGCGGCATCTGCGCCCTCTCGTCGGTTGGTCCGGTGTGTCCGCACAGCGCGTCAAGTCGCCTATCCGCAGGCCTCGGCGCTTCCGCACGTTTATACGCCCAGCGACCAGCACGCAACCTCCCGACCCCATTCCCACCGGAGTGAAATAAGCCACACGCGAACGATTTACTTCGCCGTGTCACGTCGGATCGCGGCCGTCGATGTGCAACAGTGCTCAACCGGGGAGGAACGGGATAGCTGCACGAAAGGCTGGTTCGCGTTCATGATGGCGATGGTGATTCCCCTGATGCCGAGAGGCGGATTCACGGTCCGCCGGGTCGGCGACAGATGGGAGCTGGTCAACTCGCGCTCCTATGGTCGCACCGTCGTCCTACACTCCTGGCCGCGCGACCAGCATACCGAGGCCTTCGCCCACTGCTACCGCCTCAACGGTCGCACCGTCGAGGAACTACACGCCGCATTCCACTAGGTGAAAGACGCTGCGGTACAAGCAGGCAACGCCGGCTACCACAGCGGCGGTCAGAGCTCAAGACGTGCGTCCGGCGCGCCGATGTGCGATCGTGTTGCCTCGTGCGTCACGCCTCCGTCTCTGTCCTCGCCGCTGCGGCGATCCTGGTCCCCACTACCACCGCGCTGATTCCGTCGGCCAATGCGGCGCCTCCGGCGCATATGCAGGGCTGCATCGCCGGCTTCGATTGCGATATGAGCAGCCGGATCGGCGCTGTCGACGCGTATTTGAAGAATCGGCCCGGCGTGACCGGCTACGTGGTCCGTGATCGAGTCAGCGGCGGGGTGTACGCGAACGAGAATGCGGAAAACTCGGTCTGGACCGCCTCCACCATCAAACTGGCGATCGCCGCCGATCTGCTCAACCGCGCGCGGGCCGGTGTGATCGGTCTCGGTCCCGAGGACCGCGGTCTGATGGAATCGATGCTCGCCACCTCCAATGACCAAGCCGCCGATATCCTCTGGAACAAATACGCCGGCCTCGATCGGATGGCCTATAACAACGCCTTCCGCGCCAACGGCATGGTGAACCTGGTTCCGCAGCCGACGAATACCGCGATGTTCCCGGACTGGTCGTTTCAGAAGTGCACCCCCGCCGATCTGGATCGGCTGATGGATTCGATCTTCAACAATATGCACCCCGACGACCGGAACTACCTGTTCGACCGCATGCGCGCGGTCGACAGCAACCAGCACTGGGGCATGTGGGGCGCGGGCGCCGCGATGCGGCCCGGCCTCAAGAACGGCTGGTCCGAGGAGCAGGGCGGCTGGGTGGTGAACTCGGTCGGCTTCGCCGGCCCCGGCGAACGCTACACCCTGGCCATCATGAGTTCACTCGGCAGCGACGGCGGATACACCGAGGGCGCCGCGACCGATACCAAGGTCGCCGAACTGCTTTTCAGCGGCCGCTGACGGGACGCAACAGCACGGGCGCACCGTCCCGGGGGAACGGAATCGTCGTGAATCCCCACGGCATTCGGTAATCCCCCGGTAGCTCCCACTCGTAATCCCGCACCAGCGCGGCAATGATCGTCTTCACTTCGAATGTCCCGAAGTGCATCCCGATGCACTTGTGCGCTCCCGCTCCGAAGGGCATCCAGGCGAGGCGATGTGATTTGTCCTCGTGCCGCGCTTCGCCGAAGCGTTCCGGATCGAACACCTCCGGCCGGGTCCACAGCTCCGACAGGAAGTGATTGACCGTATACGCGCAATCAACCGGCGTGCCCGCCGGAATGTAATGTCCGAGAATTTCGGTGTCGCGCACCGCGCGTCGCGGCAGTCCCGGGACCGGCGGCATCAAGCGCAGACTCTCCGCGAGCACCAGATCCAGCTCGCGCATCCGGTCCAGATCGGCGATTGTCGGTGCGGCACCACCGATTTCGGCATCGACGGCACGCACCTCGGCACGCACGCGGCGTTGCCATTCGGGATGTTTGCCGAGGTAGTAGGCCACAGCGGTGGCGGTGGTCGTCGTGGTGTCGTGCGCGGCCATGATCAGGAAGATCATGTGGTTGATCACATCCGTATCGCTGAATTCAGCGCCGTCCTCGGTTCGCGCGTGACACAGTCCGGAGAAGAAGTCCGCCGATTCGGTCCGTCGCTTGGTCGGCAGCATATCGGTGAAGTACTGCTCGAGCACCTTGCGTCCGCGCAGCCCGGCACGCCAATTACCACCGGGCACCGGATGTCGAATAATCGATAGTCCGGCATGGGTGCAGTCGATGAACGCATCGATGAGCTCGCGCCGCCGCACCCCGACATCGACGGCCATGAAGGTCTCGCCCGCGATCTCCAGGGTCAATTCCTTGATCGTCGGATAGAGCCGGACGGTACAGCCGTGCGGCGGCACCAGCCGATCGATGGCGGCCCGCGCCACCGGCGTCAACGTCGCAAGATGCGCCTCCAGCCGCTCCCTGGTGAAGGCCTGCTGCATGATCCGTCGGTGGAACATGTGCTCGTCGAATTCCAGGAGCAGCAGTCCACGCCGGAAGAACGGACCGATGAAGTAGTCCCAGCCCTGGCCGAAATCGCGACGCCGCTTACCGAGCACCTCATCGATCGCGTCGGGACCGCAGACCAGCACCCGATCCACGCCGAGCGACGAATTCAGCGATACCGGACCGTACTGGCGATACCGCTGCATCATCTCCGCCGGACCCCAGCGCAGATAGTGCAGGCCACGGCCGAAATACGGAAGTCCGGCATCGCCGTGGACCGCGATTGCGGTGCTGCCGCGCGGTGGTGCGGCCAGCACATGCGGACGCTCGGGCACCCGGCGCAGCAATCGGTCGATGAGGTGGTCGTCCGGGATGTCGATGAGCGACGAATTCTCGGATTCGAGCGGCACGCTGGGCTTTCCATTCCCGCCGCCGATGCGGACGACACGGCCTCCGGCGACCATGACAAACCTCCCTGAACGACAGGATCTATCGTATTCTCTTTTTCACATTCGTTCGCTCGAAAAGAATCGGCACATCAGCAACCGGGATCTCGCCGTGACGGCCAGGACGGCGCCGACTACCGTAAGTCGGGTCAAGAACGTTCGAGGGGCCGCACCCCAGGTTTGAGGAGCACCGACGATGAGCACTCAGTCTGTCGAGGAGAACCATCGCCACCGGGTGGTGGTGATCGGCTCCGGATTCGGCGGCTTGTTCGGTACCAAGCACCTCAAGCACGCCGACGTCGACGTCACGCTGATCTCCAAGACCTCGACCCACCTGTTCCAACCGCTGCTCTACCAGGTCGCCACCGGCATCCTGTCGGTCGGCGAGATCGCCCCCGCGACCCGGTTGGTGCTGCGTAAGCAGAAGAACGCCCAGGTGTTGCTCGGTGATGTCATCGATATCGATCTCGAGCACAACACGGTCACCTCGCAGTTGCTCAACCAGAACACCGTCACCCCGTTCGACAGCCTGATCGTGGCGACGGGTGCGCAGCAGTCCTACTTCGGTAACGACCAGTTCGCCACGTATGCCCCCGGCATGAAAACCATCGACGACGCGCTGGAGCTACGCGCGCGCATCCTGGGCGCATTCGAAGGGGCCGAACTGGCCACCACCCAAGAACTGCGGGACCGGCTGCTCACCTTCGTGGTGATCGGCGCCGGACCCACCGGTGTCGAATTGGCCGGTCAGATCGCCGAACTGGCCGATCGCACCCTGGAGGGCACGTTCCACAACATCGATCCGCGCGATGCCAGGGTCATCCTGGTCGAGGGTGCGGGCGCGGTGCTGGGCCCGATGGGTCCGAAGCTGGGTGGTAAGGCCAAGCGGCGGCTGGAGAAGATGGGCGTGGAGATCCAGCTCAACGCCATGGTCACCAATGTCGACGCGCACGGCGTCACGGTGAAGGATGCCGACGGTACGGTGCGCCGCATCGAATCCTCGTGCAAGGTGTGGTCGGCCGGTGTGCAGGCCAGTCCACTGGGCAAGATGCTCGCCGAAGGCTCCGACGGCACCGAGACCGACCGCGCCGGACGCGTGATCGTCGAACCCGATCTGACCATCAAGGGCCATCCGAATGTCTTCGTGGTCGGCGACCTGATGTCGGTACCGAACGTGCCCGGTCAGGCGCAGGGCGCGATCCAGGGTGCGACCTATGCGGCCGAGCAGATCAAGGCCGGGCTGAAAGGGCAAGCGCCGCAGGATCGCAAGCCGTTCAAGTACTTCAACAAGGGCAGTATGGCGACGGTGTCGCGGTTCAGCGCCGTCTGCCAGGTCGGCAAGCTGGAGTTCGGTGGATTCATCGCATGGCTGGCCTGGCTCGCGCTGCACCTGTACTACCTGGTCGGATACCGCAGCCGGATCATCACCGTCATTCAGTGGTTCGTGACCTTCCTCGGCCGCAGCCGCGGGCAGATGGCGGCGACCGAGCAGTGGGTCTTCGCCAGGCTCGCGGTGGAGGCGGTGCAGGCCGATCAGCAGGACGCCGACGAACTCGCGGCGGCGCTGGGGGCACCACCGGCGGAGAACGGCAAGGTCGCAGTCACCGAGAAGGCCGCCGACCGCAAGGTGGGCTGACCGACCCGCTGAGGACGACGATCGCGGCGGGTACAGTGCCGCTCGTTCTGGCGCCGACGGGAACCGGCACCGCGAATGCAGTGTGGTGGGATTGGTTGTCGGCGACTGATCCAGCGTCGAACCAGGGTGGGAACCTGACGACGTTGTCGGGCTCCCACCTCCTTTCTTTCCCCCGCCCGGCGCATCGCTACACCGCGGCGGTCCAGGCAATCGTCCCGTTGTGATGGATGACACATTTCGCGGCGAATCGGTAGCTATCGCGTACTGACGAGCTGTGGTCCTGTTCGCGTGGACAGGGTCCCGCCCGAAGCGAGCGGAAGGCGGGCCGCGACCAGACCGTCCGTTTCCGCGGGTCGGTCGTCCGGATAGACGAGTTCGCTGTCCAATGCCCTCGGTGCAGCGAGATTGTCATCGGTGGCACTACCCGCACCGAGTTCGAGTCGGTGCCGCAGCAGCGGGAGGTCACCGACATCGGCGATCAGGTCACCGCGCCAACCGCCGTCGTCCTCGCCGCTGCGGCCGATCTGTACGCGTTCGCGCAACCGTAGCCTGGCGTCCGGGGTCAGTCGCACCTCGGTGACCGCGTGATGGTGCGCGCCGCCCGCCACGAGCGTCGGCTCCGGATCGAAGTCCAGTTCGCCCGCGACGTCGAAACGCCAGTGCGCCAACGACAATGGCGTCCGCGTGCTCGGCAATGCGATGGTGGCCGCCACCGAGCGCACCACCAGACGTGCGCCCGCACCGACCACGATCTCGATATCGAGTTCATCACCGCCCAGCGGAGTGGCCGCGGTGCCGATCAGATGGACGGTGTCCGGACCGGTGCGCCGGGCCGCCAGCCCGCCACTCGCGTGGATCTCGGGCAGCGTGCCGACGGTGGCGACAATGCGAACCTCAGTGCGCAACAGCGGATTCGGTGGCAGATTTGTCCTGTTCGGCACTGGCGCGCAGCTGTTCGCGCACCCAGGCGAGCACCGTGGTGGCGGCCGGATCCTCGGTCAGCGAGATCATCGCCGTGCGGCGACCCGCACGCACCTTCGCGGCATCGCGTTCCATGACGTCGAGGTCGGCGCCGACCAGCGGGGCCAGATCGGTCTTATTGATCACCAGCAGATCCGAGAACGTGACGCCGGGACCGCCCTTGCGCGGTACCTTGTCGCCGCCCGCGACATCGATGACGAAGATCTGCACATCGATGAGGCCGGAGGAGAATGTGGCGGTGAGATTGTCGCCGCCGGATTCGACCAGGATCAAATCCAGGGGCGGATTGGCCGCGATCAGATCGTCGATGGCATCGAGGTTCGCGGTGATGTCGTCACGAATCGCGGTATGCGGGCAGCCGCCGGTCTGCACGGCGGTGATCCGCTCATCCGGTAGCACCGCGTGCCGGCGCAGGAAGTCGGCGTCCTCGGTGGTGTAGATGTCATTGGTCAGCACCGCGAGCGAGAGCTCGTCACGCAACTGTCGGCACAGGGCGGCCACCAGGGCGGTCTTCCCCGAACCGACCGGTCCGCCGATACCGATGCGCAGCGCCTCACCGGGCGTGCGCTCGCGCTTGGGCCGGTCGTGCGAGTGATCGTGAGGCTCGCCGTCGATCAAATGGGGTGGCATATCGTGCTCCTTTCCGTCTCCATCCTGGCGGATTGCGCTCCTAAGACGCGAACAGGGGCATATCGCGTACGAGGTGTCGCTGTGCGAGCACGTCCTGCAGCGGATCCGAGAGCGCGGCGAGTTCGGTCGCGGCCGCGGCGGCGGTCCGGTCGCAGAGTTCGCCGAGCCGGATCGTGCAGGCGGCGACCGCGGCGGGATCCAGCGCCAGTAACCGCTGGGCCGCCGACGCCACGCCGGTCATGGTCGTGTAGACGACGACCGCGGCGGCCTGCTCCGGACACGCACCGCAAACCTGCCCGACGACACCGAATGCCGTCGACAGATGCGGCCGCACACCGAGAACGGCCCAATCCGCCTCCGGCCAAACCTGTTTCGCCAACCGCATCAAGCCACGCCCCTGCGCCCGTGATGCCGCTCGCGCGGCCGGAGCCGGGGTCCGCGCATCGGCCTCGGCCTCGGCCCGCTCCGTGGTGAGCTTCCCCGCACACACCGCCGCCGCCAAGGAGGCCGCCACCAGCGCGGACGTCCGGATCCGCCGACGCAAATACAGCTCGACGGTCGCGACATCCCACACCACTCCGGACGCCACCGCCTCCTCCACACCACCGGAATGCACATGTCCGCCGATCGGCAGCCGCGAATCCGCCAATGCGAACAGCGTCGCCAACCCCGTGGCCCCCGCATCCGATCCATGCATCCGTCGATCCTATGCGTGGCACGGTCGGGCTCCCTCACCCCGACCGGGCCACACATGATCTTCGGACCCGGGCGGGGTCGGGATGCCTGCCGCCAGCATTGGGGGTCTGGAAGCATCGGTGCGATGGAGTTCGATCAGGGCATCATGCGTGTCGTCTCGGCCGGGCGCTCCGATACGGTGACGCAGGTGATTCGGGGCATCGGTGACATCGGAATGCGCATCGAGGTGCTCGGGGTGGTCGCGTTGGCCGGGATATCGGCGGTGGTCGTCACGCGGAGCTGGCGGGTCGGCGGTATCGCGGCGGCGAGTGTGTTGTCGGGCGATCTCATCGCGCATTGGTTGAAGCAGGTGGTCAGGCGGCCGCGACCCGATGGTGCCCTGACGGTGTGGCCCGAAATCCATAGCTGGGCAATGCCTTCGACCCATGCCGCCGCCACCTCGGCACTGGCGATGGCCGTATTCCTGGCGGTCGACTGGCGATCGGCCCGCATGCGAGGTGCGGCGGGCACCGCGCTGGCCGCTGCCGTGGTATTCGTCGGTGGGTGCATGGTGTATCTCGGTGCGCACTGGCCGACCGATGTCTTGGCCGGTTGGCTGCTCGGCGCGGGCATCGGCGCGGCTGTCGCATGGACAGCGGGCAAGATGCGACCGAATCGCGATACCGCCGGCGATGTCCCTTCGGACGTGCGCGACACGCCGGGAGTGCGATGAGTTTCGGAGGTCTGCGCGGTCTATCTTCCTGAGGCCGTTTCGGTCTCGCGATTATGAGGAGGGCCGATGTCGGATAAGGAAGTAACGGGCCAGCGTCGATTGGCGGAGCATCCGACTGTGCGGCGGATGGCCGAGACGGCGCGCGCCACACCGGATCGGGTACTGAGTGCGGCACGGCTGCGCGAGCTCTGCCTCGCGGCCGGAGCCGACGATGTGGGCTTCGTTCCCGTCGACGATCCGGGGGTGGCGGTCGAACTCGAGCATGCGCGCGAAATCCTGCCCTCCGCACGCACATTCGTGGCCTTCTGTGTCCGGATGAACCGCGACAACCTGCGCAGCACCATGCGCAGTCTGGCCAATACCGAGTTCAACCACGCCGACGACGAAACCAATGCGATATCGCGCCGCATCACCAGGGCATTGCAGGATGCCGGTTACCGCGCCGTCTATCCCGCGCCCGGATATCCGATGGAGGTCGATAAGTTCCCGGGTCGGATCTGGGTGATCGCACACAAGGTGGTGGCCGAGGCGGCGGGACTGGGCGTTATGGGTATACACCGCAATGTCATTCACCCGAAGTTCGGCAATTTCATCCTACTCGGGACGGTGGTCACCGATGCGGTGATCGACGAACCGAGCGCGGCACTGGATTTCAATCCGTGTCTGGAATGCAAGCTGTGCGTATCGGCCTGCCCGGTCGGCGCGATCACCAATGACGGCGGCTTCGATTTCCAGGCCTGCTATACCCACAACTACCGAGAGTTCATGGGTGGCTTCACCGATTGGGCCGAAACCGTCGCCGACAGCGATAGCGCCGCCGAGTACCGCGAGCGCGTCACCACCGGTGAATCGTTCTCGATGTGGCAGAGTCTGTCGTTCAAACCCAACTACAAGGCCGGGTACTGCATGGCCGTCTGCCCCGCCGGCGAGGATGTGATCGGCGCCTACCTCGACGATCGCAAAACCCACCTCGACGAGGTGGTCCGTCCGCTGCAGCACAAGGCCGAACCCGTCTACGTCCTGCCGGGATCGGCCGCACAAGAGCACGTCATGCGCCGATTCCCGAACAAGACCCCGAAGGCGGTGACCAATGGTTTCCCGGACGAGGTCAACGACCTGCTCGATCAGATCGGCCCGCGTCCGCGGCGGACACCGGGCGCGTGAGGATTACCGACGGAATGTCCGTTCCATGAAACGCTGCGCCTGCCCACGCTTCAGATCGGTCCAGGCCCGAACACTCGGCGACCACCACGGCGCGATCTCGCGTGGCTTGGCGACCACGGCGTGACAGACCAGATCGGAGGCTTCGTCGACAGTCAGCCCGGGAATGCGGCTGAAATCGGTCGGCGCGCTCATCCTGGTGTGCACGAGCGGCATATAGATGGAGGTCGTTGTCACCTTGTCGGCGGCGATTTCGGCCGCAGTGCTGCGCAACCAGACATCGAAGGCCGATTTGGAAGCACCGTAGGCCGCCCACCGCGGGGCGGGCGGCATGAGCACACCCCAGGTGGAGATATTGACGATATGGCCCTGTTTGCGTTCGCGCATACTCGGCAGCACGGTGAGCAGCAGCCGGACCGGCCCGAGATAGTTCACATCGATGGTGCGCGTGAAATCGTGAAAGCGATCGTAGGATTCGTCGATCGAGCGGCGAATCGACTTGCCCGCGTTATTGATCACTACATCGATATGACCGTGCTCCGCCAGTAGGTCGCGTCCGAGTTTTTCGACGGCACCCATATCGGTTATATCCGTCGGATACGCGTGCGCGGTGCCACCCTCGGCGGTGATCTCGGCAGCCACCTGCTCCAGCGCATCGACGGAGCGCGCCACCAGCAGCACGATCCCACCGGCCGCGGCCAGTTTGCGCGCGCTCGCCTTGCCGATGCCGTGCGATGTGCCGGTCACCAGCACGATCCGGCCTTCGACCGCCCGACGCAGGGATTTCGCGCGCGGTCGTGCGGTCGGGTACAGCAGCCGGGACGCCACGCGCTCGGCGAGCGGGCGGCCCTTGCTCGAAGCGGGAGTGTCGCTCACCTTTCGACTGTATGCGCCGACCTCCCCTATTCGCGATCATTTGTCGAGGTCCGCAGCAGTTCCGGCAGATCCTGTCGGGACAGATATGCCGCGATCCGCAACCCGTCTTCGGCGCGGCGCACCAGGAAGTCGCTGTATACATCGAGGGACCGTGCGCCGAGCGACAGCGCCCACCGGGCCGAGGTCAGCCAGCAATGACCACCCAGTTCGAAGGTGGTCTGCTCGACCAGCCGGGTGCGCGGCACAGATCCCGCAGCGAACTGGGCGGCCCGCGCTTGCGCCGCGGCCACGAACTCGTCCCGGCTCACACAGCGACTCGATGTCGGCGTGGTCACGAGTATCATCGGCTCGAAAAGACTTGACAGCGCGGCGAAATCCGAAGCCGTGACGATCTCGTCGTAACTGCGGATGAAACCCTCGATCGAGGTGATGTCATGCGAAATCATGACATCTGATTATATCGCGAATCGCATCCGAACCCGGGCAGACGCGCCGGTCAGCGCCGGGGTGCGAATGCGGCGACCGCCGCCATCACCACCAACAGCACCGCACCGACCGAGGTCGCCACATGCATTCCGGAGACAAAGGATTCGCGCGCGGAATCGATGAGCGCGGAATTGTCGCCCGCATGCCGGATGGTCTCGCCGAGCGTGGACGCGTAGTCGCCACCCGACCGGAAGACCAGTGCCGCAACCGAACCCAGCAGTGCGAGACCGAGTGCATTGCCCAATTCGAAACTGGTCTCGGAGATTCCGACCGCGGATCCGGCCCGCTCCGACGGCACCGAGGACACCGCGACATCCGACACCAGCGTGAACGCCAACCCGTAACCGATGCCCGCGATCGTGGATCCCGCCAGGTACCAGGCGATTCCGCCGTCCACACCGACACCGATGAGCATGACATTGCCGATGGCCGAAGCCAGCAGCGCCAGTACGAAGGTGGCTCGCACCCCGAGCCGATGCCCGACCCGTGCACCGCCCATCGAGCACACGAATACGGCGATCGCCATCGGAATCCCGAGCAATGCGGCCGCCAGCGGGTCACGTCCGGTCACCGATTGGAGGTAGACGCTGGTCAGGTAGCTCATTGCCGCCAGCGTCATCATCCCGACCAGGCTGGAGCCGATGGCGACCGAGAACTGCGCCCGCCCGAACAGTCGCAGGTCCAGCAGCGGTTCGGCCAGCCGCCGCTGCCGCCGCACGAAGACCGCGAGCAGCGCCACACCGATGAGTCCGATCACGAGCGGTTCGACATCGAACCCCTCGGCAGCGATCTGTTTCACCGCGTACACCACGGGCAGAATGCCACCGATCGACAGCAGCACACTCGGAATATCCAGCGGTCCGACCACACCGGCGCGATGCTCCGGCAGTACGAACGGACCGAAGGCGAGCAGGATCAGCAGCACCGGAATATTGATGAGGAATACCGAACCCCACCAGAAGTGGTGTAACAGCAGGCCGCCGAGAATCGGACCGACCGCGGATCCGCCCGCGAAGAATGCGGTCCACACACCGATCGCGGCGGCGCGTTCGCGGGCATTCGGGAACAGGCTGGAGATCAGCGCCAGACTCGACGGCAGCAGCGTCGCGCCGCCCATACCCATCAGAGCCCGCGCAATGATCAATACCGCGGCGCTCGGCGCGAAGGCCGCCATGATCGAAGCGATACCGAACACGGACGCACCGGCGAGCAGGATATTGCGCCGCCCGATCCGGTCGCCGAGATTGCCCATGGTGATCAACAGGCCCGCGATGAGGAAGCCGTAGATATCGAGAATCCACAGCTGCTGCGCGGCCGACGGATCGAGGTCGAGGGTGAGCGTCGGCATGGCCAGGAACAACACCGAGATGTCCATCGACACCAGCAGTACCGGCAGCAGCAGCACCGCGAGACCGAGCCGAGCACGCCGCGAACCGGTCGGCGCTTTCTGCGCGACCTCCACCTGAATCATGTCGATACCTCTCCGTGTCGCGTACGCCGTACGCATCAGTCGGGTACAGTGTACGCATGCCCGCCCAAAACTGGAAGCGAGTCATGGGATGACCGAGCCGAAGCTCACCCGAGCGGCCATCGTCGACACCGCGATCGCCCTTGCCGACGAGGACGGGCTGGACGGATTGTCGATGCGACATATCGCCGACCGGATGGGGGTCGGCGCCATGTCGCTCTACCGGCACGTCGCGAACAAGGACGAACTGCTCGCACTGATGACCGACGAAATCTCGGCGCGCAACCCGTATCCGTCGCCGGAAGGTAAGAACTGGAACTGGCGCGACCGGGTCCGCATTGCCGCCGAGATCGATTGGGAGCTCTACCAGCAGCATCCGTGGGTGCTGCTGACCTTCGCGATGCCCCGCTACAGCTTCGGCCCGCAGGGTCTGGCCTGTTTCGCATGGCTGGTCGAGGGGCTACGCGAGCTGAATGTGTCGACCCGCGAGGCGTCCATCATGGCCTTCGCGGTGTGGAACTACATCTCCGGAGCCACGCTGCCGCATGTCAGCGGTGCGCTGGTCGCGCGCAAGGGCATGAATCCGGAGGGCTCGAACGGACTACGGGCACTGCTGGAAGGAACTTCACAACTGCCCATTCCGCCCGCACTCGCCGATCTGAACGGCAGCGGTGTCAGCGATCTGACCTCGGAAGATCTGCTGCATCTCGGTCTGTCGGCACTCTGCGACGGATTCGAGGCACGGTGCTCGAAGTCCAGCACCGCTTGACCTGAACGGCACTTCAGGTTGCAGGGTTGGCTGGTTCGCCGACGAATAGGAGCCACCGTGCACGCCATCCGCCTGCATACCTTCGGACCAGCCGAGAACCTGCGCTACGAAACAGTTCCCGATCCGGTGCCCGGACCGGATCAGGTACTCATCCGAGTCGCGGCGGCGGGCGTGCACTTCATCGATACGGCGCTGCGTCGCGGTGTACCCGGCCCCTATCCACTGCCCACGCTGCCGACCATCCCGGGTCGCGAAGTCGCCGGGACCGTGGATCGAATCGGGTCGGATGTCGAGTCGTCGTGGCTCGGCAAGCGGGTCGTCGCGCATCTCGGTCCGGTCCCCGGTGGCTATGCCGAGTTGGCCGTGGCGGAAACCGCTCGGCTGCACGAGATTCCGACCGATCTCGATCCGGCCCAGGCGGTCGCGATCGTCGGTACCGGACGAACCACCATGGGTATTCTGTTGTTCACCGAACTCGGCCCCGACAGTGTTGTGGTGGTGACCGCCGCCGCGGGCGGCATCGGAACTCTGCTGGTTCAACATGCGAAGAATGTCGGGGCGACGGTGATCGGGCTGGCCGGCGGATCCGCGAAAGCCGAACTGGTGCAACGCAACGGCGCGGATATCGCGATCGACTACCTACGCCCCGACTGGCCCGAACAGGTGCGCGCCCAGCTCGGTGACCGCAGGGTCACGGTGCTGTTCGACGGTGTCGGCGGCGAAATAAGCCGTGCCGCAGTCGATCTGCTCGGGGAGGGCGGGCAGCATCTGATCTATGGCGCGGCCGACAGTGCTCCGCTATCGCTTTCGGCGGCGGAGTTGGCCGCGCGCGGTATCACTTCCGAGCTGGTCGTCGGACCGCGCATGCTCCAGCGCGTCGGCGGCGATCTGCGTCCGCTGGAGGATAAGGCCATGGCCGAGGCCACCGCCGGTCGACTGCGGCCCGCGGTTCAGCGTTTCCCCCTTGCCGAGGCCGCCGACGCGCACCGCGCGCTGGAGACGCGCGGCACCGTCGGCAAGGTGGTACTTCAGGCGTAGGAGCGGTAGCCCGGATCGTTCTCCTCGCGAAAGCCCGCGACCGTGGCACGGACGGCGCGGTCGAGGTTGTCGGTGATCACCATTGCATCCGCGGGAACGGCGCTGATGGTGCCGCCACTGCGCACCAGGTAACGGCCGTCCGGATAGTCCATCACATGGAAACCACGCGAGGGCGCGGGCCGGTTGTCCCAGGCCGCGCCCGCGTACACCGCGACATGCACGACGTTGGGTCGCGGCCGTTCGAAGAACTGGGCGGCCTCTTGACGCGGCGAGCGCGAGCCCACGTAATACGGGCGGTCGTCATCCGCGCCGTCCTCGAGGTCGTGGCGCGCAACCTCCAGACCGGGGCCGCTGCCGCGCCGGGCGGACGGCAGCAGATCCGCCACCCGACGCGAAACGTAGTCGGCATCCAGCATCGACATGTGGACTGTCCCACCGCGATCCGGATCATCGGTGGGCTCTTGCCGCAGCCACACCGCGTGCTGATGCTGAACCGCGACATGCACCCGGAGTTTGGACTTGCCCAGGAACCCGGCGACCTGAATGCGCGCTTCGGGCTGGGCGAGAATACCGAGCGCGGAGCGCAGCCAGTCGTCGAGTCGGCGGTGCAGGGCACCCGCCTCGTCCTTCCACGCCTGGTCGTATTCGGCCAGCGTTCGTTCGGTGGACCGGTACTGCAGCGGATACGGCAGCACATCGCGTTCCATGGCCCGCCACAGCACCTTGAAGCCGAGCGGAGTAAAAGTCCAGTCCCGCACGATCATTCGCCGATCACCGGCGGCACCGTCTTTACCCGATGCGCCTCGTCCAGACCGGTGAGCTCCGCACCGTTCTGCTGATTCACCAGGTAATCCTTCGACTTCGACTCTTTCTCGTCATCCTTACCGCCGCCGCGGGAACCTGGCATACCCATACCCGACATGCCCGAGCGGGCCGTGCTGCCGCTGGACGTGGATGTGCCCGTGGTGCCGGAGGTGGTGACGACCGGCGGGAGGTTGAGAGTTCTGCCCGGGGATGGCGTGCTCGTCGACGGGGTGCCCGTGCCGGTGCCGGGAGTGCCCGTGCTGAGACTCGGAGTGGTTCCCGTGGGGGTCGTCGAGGTCGGAACAGTTGGTGTGTCGGTGGTCGTCGGTGTGGTCGAGGTGGTGTCGGTCGTACTCGGGGTGGTGCCCGACGTATCGGTCGTGGTTGGGTCGGCGCCGTCTTGGCTGGAACCCGGATCCTCCGTCTTCGGTGTCTCCGACTCCGAGGTCTTCACCTGCTTGCCGTTCGGGCTCTTCCCGGACCCATCGTCATCTTTTTTCACCGGACCCGACGGCTCGTCCGTTTTCTGGACCGGGTTGTACGGCTTGGGCACCAGGGGGACGCCGGTATCGGCCTCGCGCACGGCCGGGTAGAAGACATTCTTCACGGTGTTCTCGGCAGCCGACTGGTATTGCTCGTCCCGATGGCTATTGATATTCCAGGTCGGCCCCGGAATCCAGCTGGCAATGTTGCTGGTGATCGTGTGATCGGGCGCTTGCTGCACATTGGCCGTGGTGAGCTCGATCCCCGACCGGACCAGCTTCACTTTCTCGGCGACCAGCTGCACGGACCCGACCAGACCGGCGGACTTGTCGACATACTCCGTGATGCCATCCGAGGCCGACTTGGCCGCCGCGCCATTCCACTTGCCGTCCATCGCCTTCAGGATCTCCGGCTTGAAATTCTTCAGACCGTCGTCCAGCGCGTTCTTCAGGGCATTCCACCGCTGCTCGAGTCCTTTGACATCGCTGACCGACATCGCCGAAACCCGACCGTACAGATTATCCAGCTGGTCCGGATTCACATATGCGGACTCGGGCACCTTCGAAGATTGCGACTGCAGCCCGAGCCCGGCACTCTCGATTTCCTTGATCCGATTACGTGCCTGCGTCGCATCCGCGCTCTCGTCTCTCGAGGACGAATTCGGTGGGCCGGATTTGCTCCACTCGTACAGCGCGATGCCGATTTCCGGAAATAGTGGAAACGCCACGGCTTATCCCCCGTTTCTGTTCAGTTTTCGAAGAGCTTTGCGTAGGCCTCGTCGTGGGCCTCGAGTTTGTCGACGGACTTTTGGATGGTGTCGCGGATGAGTTTCAAGACGTCGATATGTTCTTTCAGGGCCGTGTCGACGTCTCCGTCGCCACCGAGCGCCTTGGCACTGAACATCTTCGCAAGCTCGTCCGAGCACTCGAAACGTCCGAAACCAGTAACATTCTTCATGAACGTCAGATCATCCCGCATCGTCTCGTACAGGCCGATCTGGCGATTACACGCATCCCGACACCCCTTTGCCACGGACGGATCCAGGTAGAGTCGGCCAGCATCCGCCTCACCCGAAAGGAATTGCCACCGCGACTTCTCTTGCTCCATCGACATTACTACCCCCTATTTCAACGTGGGAAAACCGGCACCAGATCGTTGGCCGCACTCTCGGCCCGAGCGCACGGCGCGACGACATTCGTCGAAGATGTGCGGTTGCGAATCAAGATCTGTACAGCGCCTTGATCGGCCGGGAACACCAGACTGCAGACCTCGTCGAATTTATCGGACGCCATGCGATGCTCGACGCCCTTACGACCAGCAACCGAGGTGTCCTTGAAGTCGATGTTGTCCGATTTCCTCTTGAAATCCTCGACCGAATTGATCGTGGAGAAGACACCGACTGTGAAATCCTCGTTGTTCCACGAACAAACCTTCCAGCCCGGCTCCTCGACACCCGCCACACCGGACCGCTTCGTCGACGGAGAGACGCCGATCTTCTGCAGCACCTGATCCGAAACCTGCGTGCACGGATCCCACAGCGCCGCAGCCGCGGCCGAGGTTCCGCCAGCTCCGGTGCTCGACGTAGCCGTCCCCCCCTTCGTCGCTCCGCAGCCGGTCGCCACCAGCAATGCCCCCACCGCCACCACGGTCATCGTCGCCCGTCGTCCCACCAAGGCCTCCCGTTCCAACCATTGCACGTCGCTCGAAGTCTATGACGCACCCCGCCGCTGGTCGGTTCCATCCAATCACGCTAGGCAGCACCCATTCACACGGATGCCACCCAACTCCGAACACCGAAGGATCAACCGCCACAGCCTCGTTCGCCCACCGTGTATCCGTGCATCAGGACGCCCGCGGCATCAACGGTGCTCAGTCGGTGAACTCACCATTGACCACGGCGTACGCGAAACCATCCCAGCCCTTGCTGCCCACGGTCTGCAGCACGGTGGCATCGAGGCTGGGTTCGGCGGCGAGCAACTCGACCAGCTCGCGGCTGGCCTGGACGGCCGGATCATCCGAATGCTCGTCGGCGACAGCGCCATTGCGCACGACATTGTCGACGATGATCACCGAACCGGGACGGGTCAGGCGCAGCGCCCAGAGCACATAGTTCGAATTGTTGACCTTGTCCGCATCGATGAATACCAGATCGAACGGCTCCGGATCCTCCTCCGCCAGCACGGGCAGACTGTCCAGCGCCGCGCCCACTCGGATCTCGACCCGATCCCCGACCTCGGCCCGATCCAGATTCTCCCGCGCCACCCGCGCGTGCCGCGACTCGAATTCCAGGGTGATGACCTGGCCGTTCTTCCCCACCGCCCGCGCCAGCCAGATCGTGCTGTAGCCGCCGAGCGTGCCGATCTCGAGCACCCGTCGGGCGCCGATCGACCGCGCTAGCAGATGCAGGAACTTTCCCTGCGCCGGCGATACGTCGATCGCTGGCAGTCCGGCCGCCGCATTGGCGGCCAATGCCGTCGCGGTCGAATCCTCGCCACCCACCAGAGAGTCCACAATGTAGCTGTCCACGTCGGCCCACTCGAACGTCGTCATGCCATGAAGTCTGCCACCGCATGCGCCGATACCGGTCGAACAGGGCGCCGGCGATCGGATAGCACCGCTTTTGGCGAGTTCGTCCGCCGCCTGACCTGGGTCACCGCTCAGCAACTCGATCCCCTTCGCATGGTGGCACCGGCGGCGGTGCCGTGTTCCGGGGTGACGAATGCTCCGCCCCCAACGCCGGGACCGGCCTTACGATGTCGAGCCGCTACCCGGCAACCAGCCCTTCCGTTCGCGGTAGTCAGAACAGGAAGTAGCGCTGGGCCATGGGCAATTCGGTGGCGGGCTGCTCGGTCCAGACCTCGCCGTCGATGCGCACGGTGAAGGTATCCGGATCGACTTCGATCCGTGGCATGGCGTCATTGTTCGGCATATCCGTCTTGGTGACGCGGCGAACGTTCGCCACCGGGACCAGTTTTCGGCGCAGGCCCAAGCGGTCGCCGAGGCGGTCCTCGATGGCCTGCTCGGAGACGAAGTGCAACGAAGTGGCGGCGGCCGCCAGCGGTGCGGCACCGAACATCGGGCGCGGTAGCACCGGCTGTGGGGTGGGGATCGAGGCGTTGGCATCGCCCATCGCGGCCCAGGCGATCGCGCCGCCCTTGAGGACGGCATGCGGGCGGACGCCGAAGAACGCGGGATCCCACAGCACGAGGTCTGCCAGCTTACCGACCTCCACCGAACCGATTTCGTGGTCGAGTCCGTGGGCAACGGCCGGGCAGATGGTGTATTTCGCGACATAGCGCCGCACGCGAGCGTTATCGGCGGCGCCGTCACCGGCCAGCGCGCCGCGGCGGCGCTTCATGACGTGCGCGGTCTGCCAGGTGCGCATGACGACCTCGCCGATGCGGCCCATGGCCTGGGAGTCGCTGCCGATCATGGAGATCGCACCGAAATCGTGCAGCAGATCCTCGGCGGCGATGGTGGAGGGGCGAATTCGACTCTCCGCGAAGGCGAGATCCTCCGGAATGGACGCACTGAGGTGGTGGCACACCATGAGCATGTCCAGATGCTCGTCCAGGGTATTGACCGTATGCGGACGGGTCGGGTTGGTCGAACTCGGCAGCACATTGAGATGTGCGGCGACGGTGATGATGTCGGGTGCGTGCCCGCCGCCCGCACCCTCGGTGTGATAGGCGTGGATGCCGCGGCCCGCGATGGCGCCGAGCGTGTCCTCGACGAATCCGGCTTCGTTCAGGGTGTCCGAGTGCAGCGCCACCTGCACGCCCGCCGCATCGGCGACGGTGAGGCACGCATCGATTGCGGCGGGAGTGGAACCCCAGTCCTCGTGCAGCTTGAAACCCGCCGCGCCACCGCGCAATTGCTCCCACATGGCTTCGGCGCTGACGGTATTGCCCTTGCCGAGCAACACAATATTCATCGGCCAGGCGTCGGTGGCCTCCAACATCCGGGCCAGATGCCAGGATCCGGGCGTCACGGTCGTCGCTTTGCTGCCCTCGGCCGGACCGGTGCCGCCGCCGATCAAGGTGGTGATGCCGCCGCCGAGCGCCTCGTCCATCAGCTGTGGACAGATGAAGTGCACATGACAGTCGATGGCACCCGCGGTGAGGATGCGGCCGTTGCCCGCGATGATCTCGGTATTCGGGCCGACCACCAGATCCGGGTGTACCCCGTTCATCGTGTCCGGATTGCCCGCCTTGCCGATCGCGCAGATGCGGCCGTCGCGAATTCCGACATCGGCCTTGATGATTCCCCAGTGATCGATGATGACCACGCCGGTGATAACGGTGTCGGGGGTGCCATCGGCACGGGTCGCGCGGGCCTGGCCCATGGATTCGCGCAGCACCTTACCGCCGCCGAAGACGGCCTCATCGCCCGCGAGTCCCGGTCCGCCGCTGCGGTCCTCGGTGATCTCGATCAGCAGATCAGTATCCGCCAGGCGAATTCGGTCGCCGGTCGTCGGGCCGAACAGTTCGGCGTAGCGCGCGCGGCTCAGCTCGGTCATGACGCACCATCCAAGTGTCCGGGAGGATTCAGGCTGATGCCGTGCACCTCGCGCGTGCCGCCGAGCGAAACCAGCGAAACCCGTTGGCCGAGACCGGGTTCGAAGCGCACCGCGGTACCGGCGGGAATATCGAGCCGCCGTCCGTGGGCGGCCTCCCGATCGAACCGCAGCGCGGCATTGGCCTGCGGGAAATGCACATGGCTGCCGACCTGGACCGGCCGGTCTCCGGTATTCAGGACAACGAGCTCGATGCGGTCCGCGCCCGTGTTCAACTCGATAGTGCCCTCGGCGCAGAGATATTCACCAGGAATCATGGCCGCACTACCCGATCGGATGGTGGACGGTGACCAGCTTGGTGCCATCCGGGAAGGTGGCCTCGACCTGCACGTCGTGGATCATCTCCGGCACCCCCTCCATCACATCGGCACGGGTGAGGACCGTTCGCCCCGAGGACATCAGCTCTGCGACGGTGCGCCCGTCGCGCGCACCCTCGAGCACGTGATCGGTGATCAACGCGACCGCCTCCGGATGATTCAGTTTGAGCCCACGCGCCTGCCTGCGCCGGGCCAGTTCGGCCGCGTAGCTCAGCAGCAGCCGTTCCTGCTCATGCGGCGACAGTCGCATCCGGGCTCCTCGCGCTCGTGGATCGGGGTGACGGTAATTCTGGCACGCCCGTTCCGGGGGTGCCGATCAATCCCGGGCGGGCAGGTTCTGCAGTCGCACCTGGCCGCGCGCCACCGTGCGACCCTCGTCATCGGTCAGCACTACCTGCCACAGCTGCTGCAACCGGCCGCGGTGCAGCGGCGTCGCCTCACCGACGACCTTGCCCTCGCGGACCGAACGCAGGAAGTCGGTGTTGTTGTTCACCCCGACCACGGTGCCGTTATTGCCCTGGGCGTTGTACCAGACCCCGGCGCCGACGCTGGCCAGTGTTTCGACGATCGTGCAATACACGCCACCGTTGACAATGCCCGCCAGCTGCAGCAGCTGCGGACCCGCGGTCAGCTGGCCGCGCACCCGATCAGGTGTGACCTCGGTGAATTCGAGACCGATCAGATCGGTGAAGGTGTTCTTGCTGAGCTCGGTCATCAGCTCGGGCGTCACCTCGGCCAGCGACTTGATCTGGGCAACTTGCTGCTGTGTCATGCATTCACCTTGACACAGGACATTCGAGCCCTCGCACGACGGCCAGGTCCCGGCGTTCGCTCGCCGAGGCAGAGCGGCGGGCCCCACACGCACGTGGAGCCCGCCGCGGCAGTGGATCGTGGGTTCACGGCAGCCCTCCGGAACACTCGGCCGATCCGAACGCCGAATTCATTATAGGTTAGGCGTACCTAAGTCGGCAAATCCTGGCCATGCCGCTCAGTCCCGACGTGCCGCATTCGATCGAGGCCGTTCGGACGACCAAACACTTTCCGCCGGAACCCATTCCACGCGAGCACCGACAACCGCTGTTCCGATGCGGCATTACCGAACCAGGCAACCCACCACCCGTCGCACCGGCAAACCACGCTCTTCCAGCGCCGACAGCAACCCCTCACCCCGGCGCGCACCGACCACCGAATCCGTCCGCGCCAGGTCTGGCACGTAAGTGGCCGCGCCGACAATGGATTCGCCGACCAGCGACCAGAATCGGCGTTCACCCAGCTCCGCGCAACCCGCCAATGTTCGCTGGATCAACCGCAACGACGGCTCGCAGCGATGCGCGAGCCAGACATACACGGCCTGCTCGCACGGCAATGTCACCACCCCGGCCGAGCCCACCAGCCGATCACCATCGAGGACGCGAATCGTGGTGTCCGCCAGGCCCGCCCAGTCGATGCCACCGTCGTTGTCAGTATGGATCCACAGATTCTCGAGGCCCGGATCCCAGACCCGCCCCTCGGCCACCAGCAGCGCGACCACCCGGCCGATCACCGCGTGGATCAACGCGGTCGCCACCACCTCGGCGGCGGTGTCGGCACTGATCATCTCCGCGGCGTGCCGCCGGTACATCAGCTCGATCCGCCCCTCGCGCAATCCGTCGGCGAGCCGCCACCAGCGCCGTTTGCCCTGTTCGGACATGGCGGCCACCGCATATACCCGCGGATGTTCGGGTTGCAAGGAGCGCAATCTGGCACAGGCGCTACCGAATGCCACCTGGGGCTGGCGAGGCATGTACGTCGTGACTGGCTCGGACATCGAACCTCCTCGGGTCGGCTCCGTGATGGGTCGGATCGGAAAGATAGGTTAGGCTTACCAGACCTAGCAACCGGACACCAGATTTCGAGTCAGGAGTAGTTCGTCGCCGTGACGGCATCAAGCACCATCGCGCCGGGCGCGCGACGAGCGAATACGACGCGCCGTCGTCGGCTCGGACTCGTTGCCCTGACCGCGCTGCTCCTGCTCGCCACCGTGGCCAGCATTACCATCGGCACCCGATCCCTGTCCCCCGGCACCGTCTACGACGCCGTGCACCATGCGCTCATCTGCCAGGGCGGGCCGTTCGCCTGTCCCGCTGGCTCGACCGCAGAAGAGATCGTGCGCGGACTTCGCTTGCCGCGCACCGCACTTGCGCTGGTCACCGGGCTCGCGCTGGGAATCGCGGGTGCGCTGATCCAGGGCTATACCCGCAACCCACTCGCCGACGCGGGCCTGCTCGGCTTGAATGCGGGCGCGGCCGTTCTTGCGGCACTGAGCATCTATTTGTTCGCGCTGACCGCACCTGAGCAGTACATCTGGTTCGCCTTCGCGGGAGCGCTGATCGCGGGGCTGGCGGTGTTCGGTGCGTCCGCGATCGGCGGCGGCAAGGCGAGTCCGCTCAGCTTGGTATTGGCCGGCGCCGCGGTGACCGCATTCCTGCAGGCGCTGACGAATGCCATTGTGCTCATGGACAATGCCGCGCTGGACACCTACCGATTCTGGGTGGTCGGCACCGTGAACGGGCGCGATGCCGAGGTGTTCTGGCAGGTATTGCCGTTCTTGGCGATCGGCGTGGTACTGGCCGTGGCGGCTGCGCCGGGCCTGAATCTGCTGAGCCTCGGCGACGAGGTCGCGCGCGGGCTCGGGGTGCATATCGGACGCAGCCGGGCGCTCGGGCTGGCCGCAATCGTCTTGCTGTGCGGTGCCGCGACAGCGGCGGTCGGTCCGATCGCATTCATCGGGCTGATAGTGCCGCATATCGCCAGGGTCGTCACCGGTCCCGACTATCGCTGGCTGATCCCGTACTCCGGACTGCTCGGCGCTTTACTGTTGCTGGTCGCCGATGTGGTCGGGCGCATTGTGGCGCGGCCGGGCGAGTTACAGGTCGGCGTGATGATCTCCGCCCTGGGCGCACCGTTCTTCATTCTGCTCGTTCGTCGCAAGAAGCTGGTGAGCCTGTGAGCGAACGAACCGTCGACACAGTCGAACAACCCTCGGTGATGGCGCAGCCGAGCGCCGACGAGGCGCGGTCATGAGCGAACGAACCGTCCAGCACCGCGCGCATCCGCGCACAGCAGAGTTTGGCACCGACGAGGCGGAGTCGAACGACACCGCGACCGGATGCGACCGGATGCGGTCGGCGGCACCGTTGCGCCGCATCCGCCCCGCCCTGCGCCTGGGCCCGGTGTCGATTTTGCTGCGCCCTGCCATGGCGCTCGTGGTTCTCGCGCTCGCCGCGACGGTACTCACACTGTTCTGCCTCGATATCGCATTCGGTGACACCCACATTCCGGTCGGCCGGGTATTGGAGGTGCTCAGCGGCGGCGGCACCCGATCCCAGCGCTTCATCGTGCTGGAGTCCCGATTGCCGCGCGCGCTCACCGCCGCGGTTGTCGGCGCCGCACTCGGCATCGCGGGCGCGATCACCCAATCGATCCTGCACAACCCGCTGGCCGCACCGGATATGCTCGGCATCACCACCGGCTCCAGCCTCGGCGCCGTCGCGGTGCTGGTCGGAACCGGCGGCGCGACAACGGGAATCGCCGCGAGCATCGGGGCTCCGCTGGCAGCGCTGACCGGTGGTCTGCTCACCGCGATCGTGATCTACCTGCTCGCCTGGGGCCGCAGCGTGACCGGTGACCGCGGCGTCACGCCGATGCGCCTGGTGCTGATCGGGATCGGTGTGAACGCGTTGTTGTTGTCCGGCATCAGCTTTCTGCTCACCCGCGCCAGCCTGCAGGACGCCGCCCGCGCCCAACTCTGGCTCAATGGCTCACTCAACAGCGCGGACCGGACCGAACTCGCCCCGGCCGCATCGGCATTGGCCGTGGTGGTCGTCGTCGCGGTGGGTTCCGCGAGAACCCTTGCCGCACTGCGTCTCGGCACCGATACCACCCGGATACTCGGCGTGCGGATCCAGACCCAGCAGACGATTTTGATCGGCGCGGCCGTCGTCGCCGCGTCCGTCGCGACCGCGGCCGTCGGTCCGGTCACCTTTGTGGCGCTCGCCGCACCGCAGATCGCGCGCCGGCTGCTGCGAACTCCCGGCGAACCGCTCATCGGCTCGGCGCTCATCGGTGCCATCCTGGTAGTCGGCGCGGATGTGGCCTCGCGCACGCTCTTTCCGGTCGATCTGCCGGTCGGTGTCGTGACCGCCGCCTTCGGCGGACCGTTCCTGCTGTACCTGCTCGTGCGTATGAATCGGAAGGCGACCCTGTCATGACCAGCGATACGCGGCTCTCCGCACGGGAAGTCACCCTCGGCTACGGCGACCGCGTCATCGTCGACGGACTCGATATCGATATCGCCCCCGGCATCGTCACCACCGTCATCGGCCCGAACGGCTGCGGCAAGTCGACCATGCTGCGCTCGCTCGGCCGCCTGCTGCGTCCGCGTCAGGGCCGAATCCTCTTGGACGGCAAGGCGATTTCGACGATGAAGACCAAAGATGTGGCACGGATCATCGGTATGCTCCCGCAGTCGCCGGTCGCGCCCGAGGGACTCACGGTCGCGGATCTCGTCGCGCGCGGGCGTCATCCACATCAGTCCTGGATCCGGCAGTGGTCGGCCACCGACGAGGCCGAGGTCATGTCCGCACTCGCGGCGACCGGCATCGCCGACCTGGCCGATCGCTCACTCGACGAGTTGTCCGGCGGTCAGCGCCAGCGCGCCTGGATTTCGATGGCACTGGCCCAGGGCACCGACATCCTGCTGCTCGACGAGCCGACCACCTACCTCGACCTCGCACATTCGGTCGAGGTCCTGGACCTGATCGACCGGCTGCACGACGACCTCGGCCGCACCGTCGTGATGGTGCTGCACGATCTCAACCTGGCCATTCGCTACAGCGACCGACTCATCGTCATGCGCGACGGACGCATTGTCGCTCAGGGCGCGCCCGCCGACATCATCGATGCCGCGCTGCTGCGCGAGGTCTTCGATCTCGACGCCTCGATACTCGAGGATCCGGTCTCCGGCCGTCCGATGGTCGTGCCCATCGGAACCCGGCATGTTTTGCCCGGGTATGACAAATGACACACCAGCTATCCAGCAGTTACGACGGGGTGTAGTACGCAATTGCGTCGTTGAGTCCGTAAACTTGTGGAATGGCAGGACTTGGTGAACTCGAGAAAGCGGTCATGGACCAACTGTGGTCCAGTGACGAGCCGCAGACCGTACGGCAGGTACACGAGGCTTTGGCCGCCCGCCGTGAGCTCGCGTACACCACGGTGATGACGGTGCTGCAACGGCTGGCGAAGAAGAACCTGGTGGTTCAGCGCCGCGACGACCGCGCCCACCGTTACGCGCCGGTGCACACCCGCGACGAACTGGTGGCCAGCTTGATGGTCGACGCACTGCAGCAGGCCGATGCGGCGGGCAGCCGCGCGGCGGCGCTGGTGCACTTCGTCGAACAGGTCGGTAGGGACGATACGGACGCGTTGCGAGAAGCACTCGCTAAGCTCGAGGCATCCGAAGATACTGCGCCACCGAAGCAGTAGTCTTGGGATCCTGGCCTCACAATGAGGTGAGTGCCCTGGCCCCACAACGCAGTGAGCTGAGTCGATGAACGCAACCGCGCCGGTCTTCGCCGGTCTCGCTTTGCTTCTCGCGGGGCCTGCCCCAGCGCTGCTGAGCCGCGCGACCTGGCCGTACCGGACGCCGCGCGCCGCGCTGGTGTTGTGGCAGGCCATCGCGCTCGCCGCCGTGCTCAGCGCGTTCGGCTCGGGCCTGGCCATCGCCGCTCAATTACTCGTTCCCGGACCGGATGGTCGCCCGACCACCTCCCCGGCCCGGGAAATCGATGCGCTCGGACTGCCGCTGTGGCTGGCCTACGTCTTCGTCTTCGCGCTGACCCTGCTGGTCGGCGCGCGGCTGATGTACGCGATCGTGCGGGTCGGCGTGCACACCCGCAGACGCCGGGCGCGTCACCGCATGCTCGTCGATCTGCTCGACCAGAGCGGACCGCAGCGCCGCGCGGCCGACATCCGGGTGCTCGCCTCGACCGAACCGATCGCCTACTGTCTGCCCGGCCTGCGCCAGCGGGTCGTGCTGAGCGAAGGCACGCTGACCAGCCTGCAGGACGCCGAGGTCACCGCCATCGTCAGCCATGAGCGCTCGCATCTGCGCGCCCGGCACGACCTGGTGCTCGAGGCGTTCACCGCGGTGCACGAGGCCTTCCCCCGGGTAGTGCGCAGCAAAGCCGCGCTCGGCTCGGTGAAACTGCTGATCGAACTGCTCGCCGACGATTCGGCAGTGAAGGTGACCGGCCCGAAGCCGCTGGCCCGCGCGCTGGTCGCCTGCGCCAAATCGACCGCTCCGCAGGGCGCGCTCGCCGCAGGCGGGCCGACCACCTTGATCCGCATCCAACGCCTGGGTGGACGGATCGGCGATATTCGAGTCGCCGCGGCGGCGTATCTGGGGTCAGCGGCCATCCTGGTGGTCCCGACCATGGCAGTGGCGGTACCCTGGCTGGTCGAACTGGATCGACTGCTGCGTAACTGATTCCTCCGGTTCTCCCCGATACACCCGGTCCTACCGCATCCCGATGATCGGGCCCAACCATCTCGGCGGCACCACACGTGCCCGGATCCGCCCGCGCCGAGACATGAAAGGCACACAACCCCGTTGACCTCCTCCACCCCTGCCACCACCTTCGCGGATCTGGGCCTACCCGCCGTGCTCGTCCAGGCGCTGCGCCGTGACGGCATCGAGACGCCGTTCCCGATCCAGGCCGCGACCGCGACCGATGCGCTGGCGGGTAAGGATGTGCTCGGGCGCGGCCCCACCGGTTCCGGCAAGACCCTGGCCTTCGGACTGCCGATGCTCGCCCTGCTCACCGGCGCCCAAGCCAAGCCGGGCCGTCCACGCGGTCTGGTGCTGGTGCCGACCCGCGAACTGGCGGCCCAGATCGAAAAGGCGCTGGAGAATGCGGCATTGTCACTCGGGCTGCGGGTCGCCTCGGTGGTCGGCGGCGCACCGATCAAGCGGCAGGCCGACCGGCTCGCGCGCGGAGTCGACCTGCTCATCGCCACGCCGGGGCGGCTCGAGGATCTGATCAACCAGCGCTCCGCCGACCTGTCCGATGTGCGGATCACCGCACTGGACGAGGCCGACCACATGGCCGATATGGGCTTTCTGCCGCAGGTCACCAAGTTGCTCGACCGGACGCCGAAGGATGGTCAGCGCCTGCTGTTTTCGGCCACCCTCGACGGTGAGGTCGACAAGCTGGTCAAGCGCTATCTGCGCGCTCCCGTCACCCATTCCACGGCACCGCCGTCGGCCTCGGTCGCGACGATGTCGCATCATCTGCTGTATCTGCGCAAGACCGATAAGCGCGAGATCACCGCACAGATCGCCGCCCGCGACGGGCTGACCATCATGTTCGTACGCACCAAACACGGTGCCGACCGGCTCGCCAAGCAGTTGCGTGCGACCGGAATCGCCGCGGGTGCGCTGCACGGCGGAAAGGCACAGAACAACCGTGTGCGGACGCTGGCCGCATTCGCCGACGGCACGACACCGGTGCTGGTGACCACCGATGTGGCCGCGCGCGGCATCCACGTGGACGGGATTTCCCTTGTCGTGCACGTGGATCCACCCGCGGAATCCAAGGCGTACCTGCATCGCGCGGGCCGTACCGCCCGCGCCGGTGAGGACGGCGTCGTCGTCACGCTGGTCACCGAGCAGGAGCGCGCCGAGGTCGAGAAGATGACCCGCAAGGCGGGCGTCGATGTGGACGGAGTGCAGGTCCGTCCTGGCGATCGGCGGCTGATCCAGATCACCGGCGCGAAACAGCCGTCCGGTGTGCCGATCGTCGCGGCCGCCTCGGCGGTCACGGTGGGCGACGAGGGTGAGTTGACGGTCGGCAAGCCGAGCCGTCGGTCGGGTGGTGCGGGATCCGGCGGTCGTGGCCGCGCACGCTCGGGCGGTGCGGGCTCAGCTGGTGTCGGGCGGCGTAGTGCCGGTTCGAACGGTCGTGCCGGTGGTGCGCAGAAGTCCTCGGGTGGTTCGCCCAACTCCACCGCGACGTCAGGGCGACGCGGTGCCGGAACTTCGGGTCGCGGATCGACGGCTACCCCTGCCACGGGGCGGACCGCGGGTGCGGCCGCACCGGGCCGTGGCACCGGCGCGGCGAAGACGGCTCCGGGTCGGACCACGAGCGCGGCATCGGCCGCGCCGGGTCGGGCTGCCGGATCGACGAAGGCGGCCACGACACGTGCAGCCGGATCTAGCTCTGCCGCGCGCGGCGCGGCCACCAGCCATGGCACGGGGACTCCTTCCGGTCGCGGTACCTCCGGTCGCACCGCCGCGACCAGCGGCGACACGCCTGGGCGTACGCGTCGACGCGCCGGGCGAGCGCAGGGGGTGCCCAGCAGCCGCAATCGCGGAGCAAACTGACCAGGTGGCGAACAATCAGGTCGGCGCGGTCATCTGCGCACTGATCGCGGCATTGCTCTTCGCGGTGGCCGCGGTCGCGCAGCAGCATGCGGCGGCCGCGGTTCCGGAGAACGAGTCGCTCATGCGCTCGCTGTTGCGCAGTCCGCGCTGGTGGGCCGGAATCGTCGGCGACACCGGCGGTTACGCGATGCAGGTCGCCGCACTCGCCCAGGGTGCGGTGTTGCTAGTGCAACCGATTCTGGTGAGCATGCTGGTCTTTGCGCTGCCACTCTCCGCCCGGCTCAACCACCGCCGCATCACCGGGCGCACCTGGGGGACCGCCATCGCCCTCGCCACAGCCCTCGCCTGCTTCTTGATCATCGGAGATCCCACCGAGGGCAATACCAATGCGCCCCTGCGTGATTGGATCCCGCCGCTGGCGGTCCTGCTCGGTCTGGCTGTGGTGGCCGTCGTCATCGCCCTCGAGACCACCAACCCGACCCGCCGGGCACTCCTGTTCGGCACTGTCGGCGGTGCACTGTTCGGGCTGGCCGCCGCACTCACCGACTATGTAACCGAACTCTTCGACGGCGGCCTCATCCACGTGCTGGGCAGTTGGCAGACCTGGGCCCTGGTCGCCTCCGGCATCATCGGCCTCTACCTCCAGCAACGCGCCTACCAATCCGGCCCCCTGGTCGCATCCTTGCCCGCCGTCACCATCGCAGAGCCCCTGGCCGCCGCCTTCATCGGCATCACCGTCCTCGACGAACGCCTCCGCACAACCCACCTCGGCCTCGCCGCCATCACCGTCGCCGTAATCATCATGTGCGCGACCACAATCCAACTCTCCCGCGTCCAAGCCGAGCCATAACGCACGAATCAAGATCAGGTGGCAACCATGGCGGCATCGGCCGAGAGGGCCCCGACACCAGTGCCACCTGATCTTGATTCCGATGTCGCGCCCCGTGTTTCGCGGGGGCGGGGGTGGGATGCTGGGTGATTGCGTGGGAGGGTGGGGTACCGGTTAGAATCGGTTAAGTGCAGTTTCTCGCTGGTCATCAGCCGCCGTACGACCTGACTTACGACGACCTGTTTCTCGTGCCGAATCGGACGGATGTCGCGTCACGGTTCGATGTGGATCTGTCGACGGTGGACGGGTCCGGCACCACCATTCCCATCGTTGTCGCGAATATGACCGCGGTCGCCGGGCGCCGGATGGCCGAGACGGTCGCTCGTCGCGGCGGCATCGTCGTACTCCCGCAGGATCTCCCGATCGCCGCAGCATCGGAAACCATCGCGTTCGTCAAGAGTCGCTCGCTTACCGCCGATACCCCGGTCACGCTGGATCCGCAGCGTTCGGTCTCCGAGGCCGTCGCACTGATGCACAAGCGCGCCCACGGCGCGGTGGTGGTCGTCGACAGCGGTAAGCCGGTCGGCGTGGTCACCGAGGCGTCCTGCACCGATGTCGACCGATTCGCCCGACTGCGCGATGTCGCGGTCACCGATTTCGTGCAGGCATCGGCCAGCACCTCGCCGCGCGATCTATTCGACCTGCTCGAGGCCGAGCACGCGCAACTCGCCGTACTCGTCGCCGAAGACGGCGGCCTCGCGGGCGTAATGACCCGCACCGGAGCCATCCGAGCCGGGATCTACCAGCCCAATGTCGACGCCGACAACCAGCTGCGCGTCGCCACCGCGGTCGGTATCAACGGCGACGTGGCGGCCAGGGCCAAGGCACTCGTCGACGCCGGGGCAGACCTGCTCGTCATCGATACCGCACACGGCCACCAGGCCAAAATGCTCGAAACCCTCAGCGCCATCCACGATCTCGGTCTCGGTGTACCGCTGGTCGCGGGCAATGTGGTCTCCGCGGAGGGCACCCGTGATCTGGCCGCGGCCGGCGCGGACATCATCAAGGTCGGTGTCGGTCCCGGCGCCATGTGCACCACCCGGATGATGACCGGCGTCGGCCGTCCGCAATTCTCCGCAGTGGCCGAATGCGCCACCGCCGCAAAGGAACTCGGCGTGCACATCTGGGCCGACGGCGGCGTCCGGCACCCCCGCGACGTCGCGCTCGCCCTGGCCGCGGGCGCATCCAATGTGATGATCGGCTCCTGGTTCGCCGGCACCTACGAATCCCCCGGCGACCTGCGCGTGGACCGCGACGGCAATGCCTACAAGGAGAGCTTCGGCATGGCCTCCAAGCGCGCCGTGGCCGCCCGCACCGCCACCGACAGCGGCTTCGACCGCGCCCGCAAGGCGCTCTTCGAGGAGGGTATCTCCAGCTCGCGCATGCGTCTGGATCCGGAACGCCCCGGCGTCGAGGACCTCATCGACCACATCTGCTCCGGCGTCCGCAGCGCCTGCACCTACGCGGGTGCCCGCACCCTCGCCGAGTTCCACGACAAGGCGGTCCTCGGCGTCCAGTCCGCGGCGGGTTTCGCCGAAGGTCGTCCGCTCCCGAGCGGCTGGTAGCACCTCAGCAGATCACCTGAAACGACCCGTCTCACGACTGCTCGACGGCGTGACCATCGACTCAGCCGAGTCATCGACGCGCATGCGCCACGCCGCGGGCAGGCATACAACTCTCCATCCAAACCGGCCACGACGAAGCGAGTCTCACGAACGACCTGTTCACGGCCCATCTCGCATCCGAATCATCGAGGCGCATGCGCCACGCCGCGGGCGGGCATACATCCGGTGCCGAGCCCCCGCCCAAACCGGCCACGACGGAGCGAGTCTTACGAGCGAGGAGTTCGCGGCCCGTCTCGCGTCCGAGCCGTCGAAACGCATGCGACGAAGTAGCAAGTCTCGACGGCTCGGACGCGAGACACCAGGGGGCCGCGAACAGGCAGCGCCGAAGGCGCTGCCATTAGACAGAGCCGGTAGCATAGTGGTTGCCGGATTCCGGCTTCACAAACCATTTGCCGAGAGGAACAAGTTGTCACCCGCGTCCGAGGGCGCCGCACAGGAGGGCTCCTCTACCGAGCCGGGTGACAAACCCGGCGCCCTCCGTCCCACAGCCGCCCGATCCGATTCAGCTCATCGTGTGCCTCGCAGGTGGTGCTGACGATGTCCGTCGTGCTCACCGTGCTCAGCCTGATCGGCTTCATCGCCCTCACGGTTGGCACCGCATTGTTCGTTGCCGCCGAATTCTCGCTCACCGCATTGGAGCGCAGCACCGTCGAATCACATGTGCGCACGGTCGGGGACGCCCGCGCACGCATGGTCCGGCAGGCGCACACCACGTTGTCGTTCCAGCTCTCCGGAGCCCAGCTCGGTATCACCATCACCACCTTGATCACGGGGTATATCGCCGAACCCGTCCTGGCCCGACTCCTGTCGCCGCTGTTCACCGCGCTCGGTCTGAGCGCGGGTGCGGCGCAGGGCATCTCGCTGACGCTGGCGCTGCTGCTGGCCACCTCGCTGTCGATGATCTACGGCGAGCTCGTCCCGAAGAACATCGCGATATCGAAGCCGCTGGGCACCGCTCGGGTGACCGCGGGGCCGATGATCGCGTTCTCGGTCGTGTTCAAATGGATGATCCACTTCCTCAACAGCACCGCGAACTGGGTGGTCCGCCGATTGGGCGTGGAACCGGCCGAGGAGTTGCGTTCGGCGCGCTCCCCGCAGGAACTCGGATCACTGGTGCGCACGTCCGCACTGCGCGGCGCGCTGGACCACCGCACCGCGCAGCTGGTCGATCGCTCGCTGCAGTTCGGTGAGCGCAGCGCCGAGGAGTTGATGACACCTCGGGTCAAGATCGAATCCTTGGACAAGTCCGACACCATTGCCGATCTGATCGCGGCTGCCAGCCGCACCGGTTACTCCCGCTTCCCGATCATCGATGGCGATCTGGACAACACCCTCGGCGTGGTGCACGTCAAACAGGCGTTCACCCACCCGGCGAATGTCCGCAACACCATCCCGCTGCATCTGCTCGCCCGGCCGGTGCCGATCGTGCCCGCCAGCCTCGACGGCGACGAGGTGCTCGAGCGGGTGCGCGCCGACGGCATGCAGGTGGCGCTGGTGGTCGACGAATACGGCGGCACCGCGGGCATCGTCACCATGGAGGATCTTATCGAGGAGATCCTCGGCGATGTCCGCGATGAGCACGATGAAGAAGAACGCGAGGTCCGCCGAGTCGCCGACGGGTGGGACTGCTCCGGGCTGCTGCGCATCGACGAGGTCTCCCGGGCCACCGGCTACGACGCGCCCGAGGGCGAATACGAAACCCTCGGCGGTCTCGTGCTCACCCGGCTCGGCCGCATCCCGGTCACCGGTGACGTGGTGATCCTGCCGAATCCACGGTCCTCGCACCGCTATCCGAACGATGACGACGGCGGCTGGATCGCCAAGGTCGAACGGATGGACGGGCGGCGCATCGATCGGGTCCGGCTGGTCCCGGTCGCGGCCGCGGCGCTGAAGGAGAACAGCCATGGGTGATCTCCTCGGCGTCCTGCTCACGGTGGTGCTGCTGGCCTGCAACGCCTTCTTCGTCGCCGCCGAATTCGCGCTCATCTCGGCACGCCGCGACCGTCTCGAAGCGCTGGCCGCGCAGGGAAAGCGCAAGGCGGACACGGTGATCCGAGCGGGTGAGAACCTGTCCATGATGCTCGCCGCCGCACAGCTCGGCATCACCATCTGCTCGATCCTGCTCGGCCGGGTCGGCGAACCGGCGGTCGCGCATTTGCTGGAGGCGCCGTTCGAGCTGGTCGGCCTGCCTGAACAGCTGCTGCATCCGGTGGCCTTCGCCATCGCGCTGGCGATCGTGGTGATCCTGCACATTCTGTTCGGCGAGATGATTCCGAAGAATATCGCGCTGGCCGGACCGGAACGCAGTGCGCTGCTGCTGGTTCCGGTGCATCTGGTGTGGTTGCGCTTAGCGCGTCCGCTCATCGCCCTCTACAACCTGGCCGCGAATCTGTCGCTGCGCATGTTGCGGATCGAACCGAAGGATGAGCTGGAGGCGACGGTCTCCAGTGTGGAGCTCGCCGAGATGATCGGCGAATCCCGTTCGGAGGGGCTGCTCGACGAAGAGGAGCACCGCCGCCTCACCCAGGCACTCGGCACCTCCGATCGCGTCGTGGGCGATGTGATGGTGTCGCTGGCGACAACCCGCTCGGTGCCGTTGCGCGGCAATGGCACCACGCTCGGCGACATCGAATCCGCGGTCGCCGAAACCGGTTTCTCCCGGTATCCGGTGCGCGCGAGCGATGGTTCGCTGGTCGGGTATCTACATGTGAAGGATGTGCTCGACAAGGTCGCCGACGAAAGCGCCGGACCGAATACGCCCATCCCGCGCACGGATATTCGCCCGCTGCCGACGGTGAGCGCCGGTACACCCCTGTACGAGGCACTCGCCCGCTTGCGGCGCACCAACTCCCACCTCGGCCGCGTCGTGGACACCCGCGGCAATACGGTGGGCATTGTGGCGCTGGAGGATCTGGTGGAAGAGTTCGTCGGCACCGTGCGCGACGGGACGCACCGGGTGATCGAATGATCGTGCTGGCCGAGTCCGAGTGGCGGACCAGTGCCGCCGAACACCGGGCTCGGCTGGACGAGCTCGTCGGACCGTATCTCGATCGGCGCGCGGCCGGTTCCGCACATCCGGTGATCGACTTCCTGTTCACCTACTACGGACATAAGCCCGCCCAGTTGCGGCGCTGGCACCCAGGATTCGGGGTCGGTTTGGCGGGCGCGCGGGAGTACGACGGTGCTCGCGGGTATCACCGCATCGCGCCGGAGGAAACCGGCGCGGTTGCCTACACCGCCGACCCGGCATTCATTCGGCGGCGTCGCGACACCATCGAGTTCATCGCGAAACTGCTACGTGCCACGGCATCTCGCCCGGCGCAGCTGTCCTGCTTCGGCCTGCACGAGTGGGCCATGGTCTACAAAACCGATGAGATCCGCCACCAACAGGTACCGCTGCGCTTGGGCAGTCCCGGTACCGACGCGGTTATCGAATCGATGTCCTTGCGCTGCACCCACTTCGACGCCTTCCGCTTCTTCACCCCGGACGCGGTCGGCCGCAACGCGGAACCGTTGACCCGCGCCGACCAGGTCGCCCGGGAACAGCCCGGCTGCCTGCACGCCAATATGGACATCTACAAATGGGGTTTCAAGCTGACCCCGCTCATTTCGTCCGACCTATTGCTGGACTACTTCGATTTTGCCTGCGCCGCACGCGAACTCGATATGCGCGCCAGCCCTTACGACCTGACCGAGTACGGCTACGAGCCGGTTCGCATCGAAACTCCGGCGGGACGCGCCGAATACGTCCGGGCACAGTCGGCATTGGCCGAGCGGTCGACGGGACTCAGACAGTCCCTGCTCGAGGTCTGCACATCGCTGCTGACGCGCGACACCGAGGCGCTCACCGCACGCTGAGCGTCTCTGCGTATCACGCCGAGTACGTGGCATTTTCGCCAAAACCTTCCGCTAAGTTACTGCCTGTTACTACCATTCAGTCAGCGCATGCTCCGTCTGAGTCGGCGCGGTTTGTGCCCGTGATGAGGAAAGTTGGGATGCAACGATGCACCCGAAGCTGAGACTGCGCCGGGCCCGGCCCTTGGCCTTGTTCGTTGCCACGGTCGTGGCCGCCATGATGTTGCCGGGCAGCGCATCGGCGGATCTGCAATCCGATATCGCCACCGCGGTTCAGGAATTCTTCGATATCGGCCGAACCTCGGTACCCCGGGCGGACTGCGGACCGGGGTCGATGCCGGAAACCGGACTGCAGGGCGATGTTCCGGCCGCCGACCGCGACAGTCGGCGCAGCACCCAGGGCTACAGCTGCAATGTGTCGATGGTCGGCAATTACGCCGGACGCGGCGCGGGCATCACGTCGACCAGCTTCGATCATTGCGCGTATATGGGATCGTTCTTCCCCGGCGATTTGATCAGCGAAGGCCGCGGCGTCCAGGTATTGGATGTCTCCGATCCGGCGCACCCGCGCCCTACGGTCACCCTGACCGAACCGGCAATGCTCGCGGGCACCTGGGAGAGCCTCAAGGTCAATACCGAGCGCAAACTGCTGGTCGGCACCGGTGTACCGGTCGGCGAGGGCGTCGGCTATTTGTCGGTCTACGACATTTCCGATTGCGCGTATCCGAAGTTGCTGAATCCGGGACCGGGCACGAATCTGCTGATGCCGCTGCCGATCACCACACACGAGGGCGGCTGGTCCCCCGACGGCCGCACCTACTGGGCCTCGGGCGTCGCACCCGGGTTCGTCAGCGCGGTCGATCTCACCGATCCGACCGACCCGCACGTTATCTGGCAGGGGCTGACCGGAATCGAGGCGCACGGCTTCGGCATCAGTCCGGACGGCAACCGCATGTACCTGTCCGCGCTCGGCGGATTCACCGTGCTCGATATCAGCGCGGTTCAGCGCCGCGATCCCACCCCGCAGGTCACCCATATCGGCCGCACCTTCTGGACCGACGGCTGGGCCACTCAGCACAGCATTCCGGTGACCTATGACGGCAAGCCCTATCTCTACACCGTCGACGAAGGCGGTTCCGGCGGCGTGAAGCTCATCGATATCTCCAACGACACCGCGCCGAAGGTCGCTGGGAAGGTGAAGCTGGAGATCAACCTCCTGCAGCACATCGACAGCAATATCGGCAGCTCGATGGGCGGTTCGGCCTTCGCCTACGAATCGCACTACTGTGCGGCCGACCGCCCGGACAACCCCACCGCACTCGCGTGCGGCTGGATCTCGTCCGGCATCAGGGTTTTCGACGTTCGGGACCCGCACGATATCCGCGAGATCGCCTACTTCAATCCGCCCGCACGGACCGGCCAGAACCTGAGCCTGTGGAATTCACCACACGCGTTGGCCTCGATCATCGGCGTACCCCTGATGAGCACACCGCCCGCCGTACGCGCGGTGTTGGAGGGGCAGTTCAATCCATGGGACGCGCTGACCCCGCGCACCGGCAACCTCGCCTTCGGTGACGTCTCCACCGATTGGTGCTTCTCGCCGCCGGAGTGGCGCGGCAATCAGCTGTATGTCGCCTGCTCCGATAACGGATTCATGGTGCTGCAACTGCAGAACGATGTGTATGCGGTGCCCGAGAATCAGCAATCGACCGTCGGATCGTAGCCGTGTCCCGCTGGTTCCGAATCGCGGCGCTCGCCTGCGCGGCATTCGTCCTGGTCGTGCTCGGGGCGGCGCTGCGCCCACTCGCGTTGCCCGAAAAGCATTCGGCCGAACCGGTTCTGAATGCGGTCGAGATCGGATTCGCGCAGGATATGACCGCACATCATCAGCAGGCGCTGATCATGGTGCAACGCTTGGATCGTGACGTGGACCCCGCCGTACTGCGTTTGGCACAACAGCTTTCGAATGCGCAGCGCATCGAGATCGGGACCATGCTCGGGTGGCTGCGGTTGGCCGATGCGTCGCCGCTGTCGTCGCATCCGATGGCGTGGATGCACGCGGATGCGGCCGCCGCACAACATCATCCGACCGCGGTGCCGTCGGCCGACGATGCGATGCCCGGTATGGCGACCACCGCCGAACTCGATGCCCTGGCCGCGGCCCGCGGCCACGACGCCGAAATCCTGTTCCTGCAATTGATGTTCCGCCATCACCAGGGCGGCCTGGCAATGGCTCGCGCCGCCGACGAACTGCTCACATCCGGCCCGGTCAAGGAAACCGTGCGCTCGATGTTCCAAAGCCAGAGCCAGGAAGTCGGAGTGATCAGCGTGCTGCTCACCCAACTCGGTGGTCGGGCCGCGCAGTAACGGTATGGTCGATCCAGATCGACGGCACAGGAAGGCTCGAGCGACACGTGATCCGGACCGAGACAGTCACCGTCCCCGAATACGTGCACGGATACCCCGGCGTCGCATTCGGCGGCTACGTCGCGGGTCTGCTGGCCGGACCATGCGAGGCGACCGAGATCCACGTCGACTTCCGCGCAAGGGTGCCGCTCGAGACCCCGATGTCATTGCGCCCCACCAGATCCGGTGGATATGCGGTGACCGGTGCCGACGGTGTGCTACTCGCCGAATCGACTCCAGCGGTGCTCACCATCGATCCGCCACCCGCCCCGAGTTGGGCAGACGCGAAGGCCGTCACCGACGCGGCGATGGTGTCGCGCCGTGTCACAGACTGCTACGGCTGCGGCGCCGCCTGCGCACCCGGCCGCGGCCTGCGCCTACTCACCTGGGACACACCGGATCATGACCTCGTCATCGCCGCCTGGATCCCCGATCCCGGTTTGGCCGACGAATCCGGCCGTCTGCCACCGGAAGTCGTCTGGTCGGCCCTCGACTGCCCCGGCGGCTGGACCGCCATGCGCAAACAGGGTATGGGCTTCGGCGGTGTCACCGCGGCTCTCACCGCCACCCAACTCCAGCCCATCTACCCCGACTCCCCCTATATCTCCTACGCCTGGCCGATCTCCCACGGGGGCCGCAAGCACATCGTCGGCATAGCCCTCGCCACCCCCTCCGGCGAGCTGTGCGCCGTGGCGGAGGCCCTCTGGATCCAACCCAAACCCTGAGATCAGGCGTTCTCGGTGAAGCGGTACCAGGGGCCGTGGAAGGGCCGGTATTCGGTGCCGCCCGGTCCGGCGGGGCCGATGCTCGGGGCACTGTCCGGGAAATAGGCGAAGCCTTCGGAATTGGTGGCTCCGCCGGTGACATAGAACAGGCAGGCGCCGTTGCGGCGGGTGATATAGGTGACGGTGTAGACGCCGAGCCGGGTGCGCTGGCCCGGGTTCGTACAGGCGGCAGCCTGATCTTCGAGGATCGGCCGGGACAGTCGCCAACCGGTGGTCTCGGGCACCTCGTACCACACCAACGCCGCGAGGGCGGCAATCAGCAGCGGCGCGGTCAGGCTGACGAGGACGGCGTGATAGCGGATCAGACCGACAATGGCGAATACGACCGCGACCAGGCCGACCACCGAAAGCCCCACCCACAGCAGCACTTTGCTCGGAAAGCTGCCCTGAGCAGCCAATTCCCAGCACAGCGCGGCACAAAGTAGCGCGATGACGGTGGTGATGGCACCCATCCACAGTTCGAACCACAACGGTGTCACTCGGGGGCTGCCGCTGCTCATGCCAAAGAAGATACGTCGATCCGCCCTGTCCCCGAAGGGAATCGGTTCACCGTGTGTGGAGATCTCGCACCGGGCAAAGGAAACCCCCGGCCTCGGCATCCCATCGAAGGGACCGGGACCGGGGGCGTCGTACCAGACGTTCGGCTCGGCTATTACAGCGGCGGGAAACCGGCCGAACCGGTGGCCATCCAGTTCCAGAACATCGCCGCGCGATTCACAACCAGGGCGAATACATCAAGGACAACGCTTCCCATAAACCTTCCTCACATCCGACTATCTCGTGCAGCGCCCAGGGTAACGGATCGTTATGTGGGTCGAAACCGGTCATCCGCCCCGTCAACGGCTGTCGTGTGGTACAGGAATCCCCCGCCCGGCACGCTCCCGGGCGGGGGATTCACGAGTTATTCAGACGCGCAACGGCTTAGACGCAAGCCAGCGCCTTGGCCTCGCGCCGACGCCGGTGCAGGATGGGCTCGGTGTACCCGTTCGGCTGTTTGGTGCCTTCCAGCACCAGCTCCTTCGCGGCCTGGAACGCGATGCTGCTCGCGAAGTCCGCCGCCATCGGCCGGTAATTCGGATCACCCGCATTCTGCTTGTCGACCACCGGTGCCATCCGCTGCAGGCTGGCCACCACCTCGTCGGCGGTCACCACGCCGTGGTGCAGCCAGTTCGCCATCAGCTGGCTCGAAATGCGCAGGGTCGCCCGGTCTTCCATGAGACCGACATCCCGGATATCGGGCACCTTGGAGCAGCCGACGCCCTGGTCGATCCAGCGCACCACGTAGCCGAGGATGCCCTGGGAGTTGTTGTCCAGCTCCTGTCGCTTCTCCTCCTCGGTCCAGTTCGGGGCGGCCGCGAGCGGGATCTCCAGGATCTGGTCGACGGTGGCGCGACGGCCACCAGCGGCGATCTCCTGCTGGCGCTCGAACACGTCCACCTGGTGGTAGTGCGTCGCATGCAGCGTAGCCGCGGTCGGCGAGGGGACCCAGGCGGTATTGGCGCCCGCACGCGGGTGACCGATCTTCTGCTCGAGCATGTCGTGCATCAGATCCGGCATGGCCCACATACCCTTACCGATCTGCGCCTTACCGGGCAGGCCGGCGGCCAGGCCGGTATCGACGTTCCAGTCCTCGTAGGACAGGATCCATTGCTGGGCCTTCATCTCGGCCTTGCGGACCATCGGCCCGGCCTCCATGGAGGTATGGATCTCGTCGCCGGTGCGATCCAGGAAGCCGGTGTTGATGAACACCACGCGCTCGGCGGCGGCCTGGATACAGGCCTTGAGGTTGACTGTGGTGCGACGCTCCTCGTCCATGATGCCGACCTTGAGGGTGTTGCGGGTCAGGCCGAGAACGTCCTCGATCCGGCCGAACAGCTCATTGGTGAAGGCAACCTCGTCCGGGCCGTGCATCTTCGGCTTCACGATGTAGACCGAGCCGGTGCGGCTGTTCTTCAGCTCCCTGTCACCGAGCAGGCTGTGCTTGGCGATCAGCGAGGTGATCAGGCCGTCCATGATGCCTTCGGGCACCTCATTGCCCTCGGCGTCGATGATCGCGTCGGAGGTCATCAGGTGACCGACATTGCGCACGAACAGCAGTGAACGGCCGTGCAGTACCAGTTCGCCGCCGCCGACCGCGGTGTAGACGCGGTCCGGGTTCATGGTGCGGATGAAGGTCTTCTCGCCCTTGGTGACCTTCTCGGCCAGCTCGCCCTTCATCAGGCCGAGCCAGTTGTGGTAGCAGAGCACCTTGTCCTCGGCGTCCACCGCGGCGACCGAATCCTCGAAGTCCATGATCGTGGTGACCGCGGACTCCAGCACCACATCCTTGACACCCGCCGGATCGGTCTTGCCGATCGGCGAGGCGGGGTCGATCTGGATGTCGACGTGCAAACCGTTGTGCTTCAACAGGATCGAGGTCGGCGAGGCCGGATCGCCCAGGTAGCCGACCAGTTCCGCGCCATCGGCGGCCAGCGTGGTGACCTCGTCGTTGCTCAGCGTGACCGCCAGCTTGCCGCCATCGATCGCATAATGCGTCGACGAGCGGTGCGAGCCGTTGGCCAGGGGCGCGGCGGTATCGAGGAACTTGCGTGCGAACTCGATCACGCGGCCACCGCGGACCGGGTTGTAGCCGGTGCCCTTCTCGCCGCCGTCGGCCTCGGAGATGGCGTCGGTGCCGTAGAGGGCGTCGTAGAGCGAGCCCCAGCGCGCATTCGCGGCATTGATCGCGAAGCGGGCGTTCATCACCGGCACCACCAGCTGGGGGCCCGCGGTGGTGGCGATTTCGGCGTCCACGTTCTCGGTGGCGATCTCGAAGTCGGCCGGTTCCGCACGCAGGTAGCCGATATCGCCGAGGAAGCTCTTGTACGCGGCCTTGTCATAGTTCGCGCCGGGGTGCTCGGCGTGCCAGGCATCGAGCTTGCCCTGGATCTCGTCGCGTTCGGCCAGCAGGGCGCGGTTGCGCGGAGCGAGGTCATTGATGACCTGCTCGGCTCCGGCCCAGAACGCGGCGGAATCTACGCCGGTTCCCGGGAGCGCCTCGTTCTCGATGAACTCGTGGAGAACGCTGGCCACCTGGAGCCCGCCGACCTGAATCCGCTCTGTCATCTACTGCCTCACTTTTGAGAAAGCCGGGTGGGAAAATCGCAACCAATGTTACCCATCGGTAGTGACATGACGGTGTGTCGGGGCCTTGATTGTATCGTTCGGCGGAATTAATGTACTGATTGGAACATTTACGGCCGCCGAAGCAATGGAGCGCAATGCCAGAACAGTCGTTAGCGGAGAAGGTCGCGCTGGTCACGGGCGGTAGCCGCGGGCTCGGGCGGGAGATGGTGCTCGCCTTCGCCGCGGCCGGTGCGGATGTGGTGATCGCCAGCCGCAAGTTGGACGGGTGCGTCGAGCTGGCCGATGAGGTGAAGAACACCCACGGTCGGCGCGCCTTGCCGGTGGCGTGCAATGTCAGCGATTGGGCCCAGTGCGATGCCCTGGTCGATGCTGCCTACGCGGAGTTCGGCAAGGTCGATGTGCTGGTCAACAACGCCGGGATGTCGCTGCTGTATCCGAGCCTGGATCAGGTGAGCGAGGCCATGTTCGACAAGGTCGTCGGGGTGAATCTCAAGGGGCCGTTCCGTTTGTCGACCTTGATCGGTACGCGCATGGTCGCCGCCGGTGGCGGGTCGATCATCAATATCTCGTCGATCGAGGCGGCGCGGCCCGAACCGCTCGCGATCCCCTATGCGGCCGCCAAGGCCGGATTGGCCAATCTCACCGGCGGACTCGCGCAGGGCTTCGCACCGTCGGTGCGGGTCAACACGATTCAATGCGGTCCGTTCGAGACCGATATTTCGAAGGCATGGCCCGATGAACTGCGGACGGAGCTGACACGACATATGGCCCTCGGGCGGGTCGGCCGCCCGCATGAGATCGTCGGCGCGGCACTGTACTTCGCGACCGATGCCTCGGCGTACTGCACCGGCGCCACCCTGGCACTGGACGGCGGTTGGCGATGAAGGCCCTGACCTACCAAGGACCACAACAGATCTCGTACGCCGAGGTCCCCGATCCCGCGCTGCCCGGCCGCGACGGGGCAATTGTTCGCGTGACCGCCGCCGGAATCTGCGGTAGTGATCTGCACATCTATGCCGGGCACGGCTTCACCGACGGAACCGGGTACAGCGTCGGACACGAGGCGGTCGGCGAGATCGTCGAATTGGGTTCGGATATCCGAGGATTCGCCGTCGGTGACCGCGTACTCGTCTCCGCGTCCGTCGGCTGCAACCGCTGCGCGAAGTGCAGGGCGGGCATCGTGGCGGCCTGCGAACGCCATCCGCTGCCCGCCGATGCCTGCTACGGATTGGGCGGAGCACTCGCGGGTGCGCAGGCGGAATTTCTCGCGGTCCCCCATGCCGAGGGGAATCTGGTGCGGCTGCCCGATACGGTCAGCGATGAAGCCGCGATCGTGCTCACCGATAATGCGCCGACCGCCTGGTACGGCGCGCGCCGCACCCGTATCGCACCGGGTGAAACCGTCGTGGTGATCGGACTCGGACCGGTCGGGCTGATGGCCGTGCAGTCGGCATTCGCGATGGGCGCGTCACGGGTGCTCGGTGTGGATCTGGTGGCCGAGCGCCGCAAGCGCGCCGCCGAATTGGGCGCGGAGGTGGTCGAATCCGACGAGCCCAAGGCCGTCATCCGCGAAATGCTCGGCGGCGGTGCGGATGTCGCCATCGAGGCGGTCGGCGCCGATACGACCATCAATCTCGCCATCAGCGCCGTCGGGCATCGGGGCCGGGTCGGCGTGGTCGGCGTCAGTCACAATCGAGCCTTCCCATTCCATATGCAGTTGGCGCAGGTCAAGGAGCTCGAATTCCATATCGGGCTCTGCTCGATCCAATACGAACTGCCGGCGCTGCTGCGGCTCACGTCGGCCGGGCGAATTCGGCCCGAAGCCGTTGTCACACATCGATTCCCGATGTCGAATGGCGCGAACGCCTATCGCATGTTCGCCGACCGGGCCGATGGGGTTTCCAAGGTCGTGCTGGATCCGCGCAAATGACCGCGGCATCGGACCGCGATTCGATGCGGGGCGGGCCCGAATCGGCGCCGCCTCGTCGTCGTGGGCGTCCACCGGCCGCGGAGACCACCGCCGAGGCAACCAGGGCGCGCATCGTCGCGGCCGCGGTGGAGTTGTTCGCGGACCAGGGGTTCCACGGCACCGGCGTCGCCGAAATCGGTGATCGGGCCGGAGTACAGCGGGGGGCGCTGTACTACCACATCGGTTCCAAGGAAGAACTGCTCTGGCAGATCCTGCGCGATTACATCCAGCTCATGCTCACCGACGCACAGCGGATCGCGCGCAGCACCGACGATCCGATCGTCAAGTTGCGCAAGCTGATCCACAGCCACGTCGGACTGATCATCGAGCATCGCCGCGAGGTCGCCATCCAATTGCGCGACGTCACCGCACTGACCGGCGGCCGCGGCGAAGAACTGCAGGAAATGCGCGACGAGGTACAGGCCTGCTGGCAACGTGTCATCGACGCGGGCCACACGTCAGGTCTGCTGCGCACCGACGACCACGTGGTCACCAACAGTGTGCTCGGCATGCTGAACATGGTCACCTTCTGGTACCGCCCGCAGGGCGGGCACTCGCCCGACGAAATCGCCGACATCCTCGCGTCCACCATTCTCGACGGCATTACCGACACGAAAGGCTGACCATGGCTTGGGATTTCGAAACCGACCCGGAATATCAGCAGAAGTTGGACTGGGCCGCGGAGTTCGTCCGCACCGAGGTCGAGCCCCTCGATCTGCTCTACCCGAATCCCTACGACCGCACCGATACCGAGGCGATGGCGCTGATGCGGCCGCTGCAGGAGAAGGTGAAGGAACAGGGACTGTGGGCCTGTCACCTCGGACCGGAGCTGGGCGGCCCCGGCTACGGGCAGCTGAAACTCGGCCTGCTCAACGAGGTGCTCGGCACCTCGGTGTGGGCGCCGTCGGCATTCGGTTGCCAGGCACCGGATTCCGGTAACGCCGAAATCCTCGCACACTACGGCACCCCGGAGCAGCAGGCCAAGTATCTGGAGCCGCTGCTGGCCGGTGAGATCGGCTCCTGTTATGTCATGACCGAGCCGACCGGCGGCTCGGATCCGACGCTGTTCAAGACCCGCGCGGTGCGCGACGGCGACTCCTGGGTCATCAATGGCGAGAAGTGGTTCAACTCGAACGCGCAGTTCGCCAGCTTCCATATCGTCATGGTGGTCACGAATCCGGACGTCAGTCCGTACCAGGGCATGTCGATGTTCATCGTGCCCGCCGACACCCCCGGTCTGGAAATCGTCAAGAACTTCCACGTGCACGGTTTCAGCGAACACGAGGGACATCTGCGCTTCACCGATGTCCGGGTACCCGCCGACCACCTACTCGGCCAGGAGGGGATGGGTTTCATCGTCGCGCAGACCCGCCTCGGCGGCGGTCGGGTGCACCATGCCATGCGCACAGTCGCTCTGGTGCGCAAGGCCTTCGACATGATGGCCGAACGCGCCGTCTCGCGGCCGATGCGCAAGGGGCCACTCGCGGGGCTGCAGATGACCCAGGAACGCATCGCCGACAGCTGGATCGAGATGGAACAGTTCCGCCTGCTCGTCCTGCGCACCGCCTGGCGTATCGATAAGGAGCAGGACTATCTGAAGGTGCGCAAGGACATTGCCGCCATCAAGGTGGCCATGCCGAAGGTGATGCACGATATCGCCCAGCGCGCACTGCATCTGCATGGCGCCATCGGTGTCAGCCAGGACCTGCCGTTTGTCGACATGATGAACTACGCCGAGGTCATGGCGATCGCCGATGGCCCCACCGAGGTCCACAAGATCACCCTCGCCAAGGAAGTGCTGAAGGATTACACCCCCGGCGACCCGGTGTACCCGAGCGGCTACCGTCCCACCCTGCGCGAACAGGCCCGCGAACTGGTGGCCCGTCGCCTCGAGCACATTGTCGGCAACCTCTGAAAATCGCGGCGCTTACTGGGCGGCGGTCACCGGGTGGACGCTGAGGGTGCAGGTGTCGATCGTGGTGCTGACCGCGTGCGTGTCGGTGGTATTCGGTGCGGTGACCAGAAGCCCCGTATACGTGGAACATTGGTTGCCTTCCGCGTCGACCGCGCCGCCCTCGACCACTGCCTCGGCATTGTGGTCGTGGTCCAGCACAACGGTCGGCGGGGTATCCACATCCGCAGGGAGACCGCCCATATAGCCGCGCAAGGTGCGCTCGGCATGCAGGAGCGGCCCGCCGGGCCCGGTATCGACGCCCGGATATCCGGCCAGTACGCACGCACCGCTGGCACCCACGACCGAGAAACGCACGCGCACACCGCGGTGACCCGCGCCGGGCGACATCTTCTCGACGCCGATGATGAGTTGGCTGCCGACGCACGGCGGTATCGGCGGCAACGGCGAAACCGGTTCGCCGGTCGACGGCTGAGCCATCGTCGGTTGGTTCGTGCCCGCATGGCTCGTGCCTGCCTCGCTCGGCCCGGCAACCCGGGTTCCGGCGCTGGTCGGGACCGCGCTGGTACCCGCGGCCTTACCCTGGCCGTCATCACCACCCGCGCATCCGGCCAACGCGAGAACCACGCAGGAGCCCAGCGGCACTAGATATTTCACCGTCGAGATCGACATCGGTACACATCCCTTGCGTATTCGATTCGAACTGGTGCCCCCACCGATTCGTTGCGGACGCCACTTCCGGAACTCCCCATTCGACACGTGGTCCCCCGAGCGGACGGGCCTGTCGAGCTGTCTATCGGCCGCACTCACCGAACGTTATCGGTGCATACCTGGATAACCAGGTCTAACGTGGATGCTCGGAGGTAACCGAGTGATCGCGTACGAGGTACGGCGGGTGCACAGCTGCGAATTCTGTGGCACCGACGACCAGCGCGTCGGCACCGACAGTTCCTTGGACCGGGCGAAGTCGATCGCCGAACGCGACGCTGGTCTCACCATGGCATGGGCTTGGTTCACCGTTGACGGTGAGTGGCCACTCTGCGCCGATCCCGGGGACGGCGTCTACCGCTACTACATCTACGCGCGAGGCGACGCGTGACGGTCACGAGGCGCGTGCGGCCGGATCCGAATATCGCGCAACCAGACTCAGCTGTAGCACCGACGGTATCCGCCGGGTGAGCGCCGTCCGCCCGGCGAATTCCGCTCGGCCGGTGCACATTGCGTGCGAGCGCGGAATGCGCCCGAGCCACACCTGGTACAGCGACTCGACATCGGAGCTGATGGTGACATCGACCTGGTAGCCGGAATCGGCATCGCATACCGAAGGCACACCCGATTCGATGACGATCCAATAGCGGCGCAAGTCGTCGCTGCCCACCTTGTCGATCAGTCCGGCGCGCTCGAATTGGCGCAGCCGCTTGGCGAGCAGACTGCGCGAAAGGCCGGGCAGGCCGCGTGCCAGATCGTTGAAGCGGGTGGTGCCGATGAGCAGATCGCGCAGGATCAGCGGCGACCAGCGCTCGCCGAGCACATCGAGTGCACGCGACATCCACGGCTGCCTGTGCCCCCCGGCTGCCACGGGCCGAGCAGAGGCGATTCACCGGTCGAGTTCTGTTGGGCCGCACGCCGATCGGTTGACCCGACCGTCTCGAAGGGCGATGCTCGAAGTCGGGACGCGCGCCGGCCTGGCAGGGTTCAATAGATGCTCACACGATGATGCACGGGAGGGAGTCATTGGTGTCCTGATCACCACCACAACCGTGGACGAGGCGGTGACTGCCCCTCGGACACGATGAAGGAGCCGCGCACCCCCTCGCCCGCGGCTCCTTCATCCCCGTGGCAACGGGCGAATCGTCGGCATTGCCGCATTGTGTAAAAATGTTCGGCGTATGTCATGGGGTGTCCCCGCATAAATCCCTGGTCAGACCGTACGGTTGTCTCCGACGCGACGACAGGCAGTCGCGTACGGCCCCCGGCCGCTTCGGAACTAGCAACACCGAGGTGTGGACCATGCTTATGCGCAAGATGATCGGCGCCGTGGCGGGAACCGTCATGGTAGGTGCGGTGGGCGCCGTCGGCGGCGCCGGCCCGACAACGGCGGCCCCCGGTGGCTGCCCCGACCTTTATGTCGTGGCGATACCGGGCACGTGGGAGACCTCCGATACCAATCCCGGCGAGGGCATGCTGGCGAGCGTCACCGATAACCTGCCGCGAAATACCCGCACCGACTACGTGACCTACGCGGCGACCGCCTTCCCCTGGGAGACCGATGTTTACGGCCGGTCCAAGCGACAGGCCATCGATAATGCCCGCGGCCTGGTCATGGGCATGGCCCAGGAGTGCGCCGAGACCAGGATCGCGTTGATCGGCTACAGCCAGGGCGCGGATGCGGCGGGCGATCTGGCCGCCGAAATCGGCACCGGACTGAGTCCCATTCGGCCCGAACGCATCGCCGCGGTCGGTCTCATCTCGGATCCGCGCCGCTCCCCGACCGACGCACTCATCGGTCCGCCGGTCGAAGGCGCCGGTGCCGGCGGCCCGCGCATCGGCGGCTTCGGCTTCCTCACCCAGCAGACCCGGACCATCTGCGCCATCGGTGACCTCTACTGCGCCGCACCGCCCACCGACTTCGCGACCCGCGCCGCCGGATTCCTGGCCCAGGCCTCCGATCCGGACCCGGCCCAGCTGTGGCGCTATCAGCAGGAAGCGTTCGCGATCTTCAACGACCTGATGGCGACCGGGGTGGCCCCGCTCGTCCAGAACCAGCTCGCCGATCCGGAGATGAACGAGCGCAAGCGGGAATTCGAGCGGTTCTATAATTCGTTCGTACATCAGAACTATCCGACGTACGTCGTGGATTCCACCGGGGCCACCGCCACCTCGTGGCTGCGTCGGTGGCTGATCGGGCTGGCCTGAAAAACCCGTCGCCAGCGGCGGGTGCGCTGTGCCACCATGGATTTCGATGATGATCACCCGATTCCGCGGGTGCTCACGAGCATGGGGAAGGAGGCGGCGGCCATGTCCATTGTCGTATCGAGCCCGCGTCGGTATGACGCGGGCGTCGAGCAGGGACCGCGCCGCCTCTCGGCCGGTAACTGACCGACCCTCGCTTTCCGAATCCGCTCGCTCTCTCGAAACATGGTGACTCCCATGATGTTCCACCGTGCCACCGATCCGGTGGTGTCGACCGTCGACAACTGGATACACACCCGGGTACTGGTGCTGAACGCCAGCTACGAGGCGCTCACGGAGATCAGTGCCGACCGGGCCGTGGTGCTGCTCATGGGCGGCGCCGCCGAGTCGATCGCGGATCGGGAGCCGCTTTTCCCGATTCGGTCCAAGCACCTCGAGCTCGCGCTGCCGGAGACGATTCGGCTGCTGCGGTACGTGTACCTCGACCAGGTGACGCGAGTACACGATGGCAGTCGCGCGACGCTGGCCGGTGTGCTGCGCCGGGACAACCACCGGTGCGGATACTGCGCGTCCTGGGCACGGACCGTCGACCACATCCGGCCCCGCAGCCGCGGCGGCCCGAACACCTGGGACAACCTGATCGCCGCCTGCGCACCCTGCAACTCGAGCAAGGCCGACCGCACGCCGGAGGAGGCGGGTATGCGGTTGCTGTGGCAGCCGAAGGCGCCCGACCACCTGGCCAAGCGCCAGCAGCGGATCTGGAAGCAACTGGCCGCCACCTGAGCCGAGAGAGAAAGGAGAAGGCTCGAAATGACCGTCGAATTGGAGACCAGCGCACTTGTCGATCTGACCGACCTGCTCCCGCTCTCGGATTCCCGAGAGTGGCATCGGGCGGCCTGCCGCGGTGATCCGAATCACGAGGCGTGGTTCCCGTACCCTTCGCAGGACTTCGAGTATGCGCGCGGAGTCTGCGCGAGTTGCCCTATCCGGGATGCCTGCGGTGAATTCGCCGCGCGCACCGGACAGTCCGGGGTTTGGGGCGGCCACGAGTTCGACCGCGGACGGATGATCCGACCCTAGGCGGACGTTCGCGCCACGCCGTGCCGGTGCGCCGCACCGGACACACCGGTACGGCAAATCTCGCGTGAACATACACTGAGGACCGTGGGCACACATCGCAGCGGAACCAGGTCCCGGGGCGTCAGCAAAGGTCCGGTTATCGCAGTGATCGCCGTTCTGCTGCTGGTCGCGGCGGTCTTCGCGTTTCTTCAACTCAGTGATCGCGCCGCGAACCGTGACAAGTCGGCCGCGGCGGAATGCAAGGAGGGCGCGTCGACGCTGTTCGTGACGGTCGATCCGGATATCGCCGATCCGGTGCGGACCGCGGCAGAGCACTACAACGCGACCAATCCGAAGGTGCGCGATCATTGCGCGAAAGTGGTGGTGACGACCCAGCCGTCGGCGGCGATCGTCGCCGGGTTCACCGCGGGCAAGGCGTGGAACGGTGCGCTCGGTCCGCAGCCGGGGCTGTGGATCGCCGATTCGATGCGGTCCATCGAATCCATGCGGGTGCCCGGCCTGATCGAGGGCACGCCCGCGCCGGTCGCGATGAGTCCGATCGTGGTCGCGGTGCCCGAGGATCTGCGCATCGCGCTCGAGCAGGCCAAGATCACTTGGGCGGATTTGCCACGGCTGCAACAGGGTTCGCTGGATGAGCTCGGGCTGTCCGGATGGGGCGGACTGCGGATGGCGCTGCCGACCGGGGATGCCACACTTGCAGTCGCGGCTGCCGTCGGCTCCGCGGTGTCAGGGACCGATCCGCTTACCGACGAGGTCGCACAGTCCGGTCAGGTCGTCGCCGCGATCTCCGGGCTCGCCGCGAAGGCACCGCAGACGGCGGACACCACGGCCGCATTGGCCGCGATCGGTGGGTCGAATTCGCCCATACATGCGGTAGCCGCTACCGAGCAGCAACTGAAGGCTCTTGGCGGTACGTCGGCATTCCGGCCCGCGGGGACCGCCCCGGTCGCCGACCATCCCGCGGCGCTGATGTCCGGAGCTTGGGTGGACAAGACCCAGAATCTGATCGCATCGCTGTTCGCCGACTACTTGCGCGCACCGCAACAGTCCGCGGCGTTCACCGCCGCCGGATTCGCCGCCGCACCGGCCATCGCCGCACCCGCGCCGTCACGTACCGCGCTGGACAAGGTCCGTGCCACCCTTGCCAATCCTGTTCTCGGCGTGCAGGCTACGGTGCTGCTCGACGTTTCGTCCTCGATGGGCAATAGCGACGGATCCGCCACCCGGCTCTCGAATGCCCTCGGCGCAATTCGCTCCACGATGAATGTGATGCCACCGGACTTCGGACTCGGTGTATGGACGTTCGGCAAGAACCTGGACGGGACAACGCCGTACAAGATCCAAACACCCACCGCACCACTGAATAATCAGCAGCGCACCGCATTGGATACGGCGCTGGAGGCGGTGCAGTCCACCGAATCCCGCACCGACCAGGCGTATCCGTCACTGATCGCCGCCTATCGGTCGGCTGTTCGCGGATATACCGCGGGGCTGACCAATTCGGTTCTGCTCATCACCGACGGCCCGGATGACGACTCCACCACCACCGGAGCGAAACTGCTCACCGATCTGACCTCGGCCGCCGATCCGGCCCACCCGGTTCGCATCGATGTGATCGTCATCGGCGGCAATGGCACGGAAACCCTGCAGTCCGCCGCGCAGCGAACCGGCGGGACGTACACGCGGCTGCCGACCTCGGATGACATCAGCTTCGGGACCGCGGTGATGCATGCGTTGACGACGCCGTGAGGACGATCGCACGCTCCGCGACCATGGTTGAACCAGATCGCGCCATCCGCCGGTCGTCAGTCCGTATCGTGCGCCGGAGATTTCGATACGCCAGGCACGCCAGGTCCGCCGCGGGCGTTCGGCGCGCGATCGCCCCCTTGGCGAGTTCCCGGTCCGGTCGACGACGAGGTAATTCGGTTGGCCGTGGCGCCGATCTACTACCGCCCGTTCATCATTTGCGAGCCGGTGACCACGCAAGACACCCTCCGCGCGGCCCATACCGCGCGGGCCGGCGCACGCGCCTGCGGCACTCTGACGGCCGATCGGGGCACAGCGGTGCGCCTCGCAATGCAATGATGACCCGGTGACTTCCTGGCTTCCGCTTCTCAGCTCGCTCATCGTCGCCGCCGCGGCGCTAATCGGCGTCCTGATCAACAACCGGACGAATCGCAACGCGATCACCGCGGCCGACGAGCGCAACCGGACCACACTCGATGCCGCACAGCGCAATATCGAGACGACCAACGCCGCCGTGCAACGCAACATCGACAACGCGAACGCCGCAGCCGAACGCCGCGAACAGGACAGATGGCGACGCGAGTCGGTTCTCACCGCGATCTCCTCGGTACTGCTCTCCGCCGCCGACGTCCGCCAAACCCTGTGGGACACCCTCGATTGGAAGGCCGAATCCGTCGAGGAGGTGGACAGTTTCGGCAAGGAGGTACACCAGAGCATCTCCGCGTCCAACCGCTACATCACCCGACTCCGCGTCCTGTCGAACCCCAAGATCCCGCATCGGTGCGAAGATCTCCTGCGTACCCTCACCGCAGCCGAGAGCATCACCGTGCAACGCCTCAAGGTCGAACTCGATCAGGAAGCGACCATGGACGATGTCAACGCGATCCGCGCACTGTGGCACAAGGCAATCGCCAATACCGTCCAAGACGAACGCGCTGTTATCGACGCGACGCGCTCGGAACTGGGCATCGAAGCCCTCAGCGAGATCCCGGAACTCGAAACCGAGGCAGCTCCGGAACCGGCGTAATCCCGCGTGGGGCGGCTCAGACTCTGGTCGGAAAGGCGCAGCGGATCGCGCGGACCAGACAAACCCGCTGCCCCACAACAAGATCGCGCGCCTTCTCGCCCGGATGAACCATCAGGCCCCTCCCTCGATTCACCGCCGAACTCGGCCTGACCGATTCGGCCTGCGACCGCATACGACACAATCGACGCCATCTCGGACCGGGACGGCACTCTTGGATTCCCGCGGCGCAGAACGACCGCGGCCGTCGCGGTCCCGCCTGCGTCCGGAAAGTGCGCAGCGCCGTCTCGCGCCCCGGGTGGTGCCCGCCGCGATCTGACTACGGCGCCGGTTGGGAATCCATGCGTGACAGCGTGGGCAGCGAGGGCGGCTGGCCAGATCTGGCCAGTACCTACGCCAAAGCGGCTGCCGCACAGTGAAGATGGTTACCGAGCCGCATCTGCAACGGGGTCGAGATGCGGCTCGGCAGCCGTCAGTACGCGTCCAGCGGCGGGCAGGAGCAGACGAGGTTGCGGTCACCGTAGGCGCCGTCGATGCGCCGTACCGCAGGCCACACCTTGCCCCGCGCCGGCTCGAGCCCCTGCGGGTACACCGCGACCTCCCGGCTGTACGGATGCTCCCACTCCCCGACCAGGCAGGCCGCGGTATGCGGCGCACCGCGCAGCGGATTGTCTTCCACCGGCCACACCCCCGCGGCGACCTGATCGATCTCGGCTCGGATCGCGGTCATCGCGTCGATGAATTCGTCCAGCTCGGCGAGGTTTTCGCTTTCGGTGGGCTCGACCATCAGCGTGCCGGCCACCGGGAAGCTCATGGTCGGCGCATGGAATCCGTAGTCCGCCAACCGCTTTGCCACATCGTCGACGGTCACACCGGTGCGCTTGGTGATCTCGCGCAGATCCAGAATGCACTCGTGCGCGACCATCGAATTCTCACCGGTGTACAGGACCGGGAAGTGCTCGTTCAACCGGCGCGCGATGTAATTGGCCGAGGCAATCGCGGTCAAGGTGGCCTTGCGCAGGCCATCCGCACCCATCATCCGGATGTAGGCCCAGGTGATCGGCAGGATCGACGCCGAACCGTACTTTGCCGCCGACACCGCGTGTGAACCTTGTTCGAGCGGATCACCGGGCAGGTACGGCGCCAGATGCGAGCGCACCGCCACCGGACCGACACCCGGACCGCCGCCGCCGTGCGGAATGCAGAAGGTCTTGTGCAGGTTCAGATGGCTGACATCACCGCCGAACCGTCCCGGACGAGCAAGACCGACCAGGGCATTCAGATTCGCACCGTCGACGTACACCTGGCCACCCGCATCGTGCACCAGGGCACACAATTCGGCGACCTCGTGCTCGTACACACCGTGCGTCGACGGGTAGGTGATCATGATGCAGGCCAACCGGTCGGCGTGGTCGGCGATCTTGGCGCGCAGATCGTCGAGGTCGACATCGCCGTTCTCCCGGCACTTCACGACCTCGACGCGCAGCCCCGCCATGGTGGCCGAGGCCGCATTGGTGCCGTGCGCACTGGACGGGATGAGGCACGTATCCCGGTGTGTGTCACCACGATCCAGGTGGTAGCGCCGAATCGCGAGCAGCCCGGCGTACTCCCCCTGACTGCCCGCATTCGGCTGCAGGCTCACCCGGTCGTATCCGGTGATGGCCGAGAGCCAGCCCTCGAGATCGGTGATCACCCGCAGCAGACCGGGCACATCCTCCACGGGCGCGTATGGATGGATCCGTGCGAACCCGGGCCAGGTGATGGCCTCCATTTCGGCGGTGGCGTTGAGCTTCATGGTGCAGGAGCCGAGCGGAATCATGCTGCGGTCCAGTGCGATGTCCTTGTCGGACAGTCTGCGCAGATAGCGCAGCATCGCGGTTTCGGTGTGGTAGCAGGTGAAGGCCGGGTGGGTGAGGAAGTCCGAGGTACGGGTCTCGATCGAACCGCCGGGCAGGCCCGCCGCACCGACCGGATCGCTGACGCCCGATGGCAGTCCGGTGCTGAAGGATTCGAGCACCGCGCTGACATGCGTCTCGGTGGTGGCCTCGTCACAGGCGATGCCGACGTGATCGGCATCCACCAGCCGCAAGTTGATCCCGCTCGACTTCGCCTTCGCGACAACGGATTCCGCGCCGCCGGGCACGCGCACCAGCAGCGTATCGAAGAAATTCTCGTGCACCACGACACCGTCGAGCCCGGCCGCGATGGCGGCGGCGCGAGCATGCACGCGGCGGGCGATCGCACGCAGCCCGTCGGCACCGTGGTAACTCGCGTACATCGCGGCCACGATGGCCAGCAGCACCTGAGCGGTACAGATGTTCGAGGTCGCCTTCTCCCGGCGAATATGCTGCTCACGGGTCTGCAGTGCGAGCCGGTAGGCCTTGTTCCCATCGGCGTCCACGGAGACACCGACCAACCGGCCGGGCAGCTGCCGCGCATGCTTGGTGTGCACCGACAGATATCCGGCATGCGGACCACCGAAGCCCATCGGCACCCCGAAACGCTGTGTGGTACCGAAACATACGTCAGCACCCTGCTCCCCCGGCGGTGTAATCAAGGTCAGCGCGAGCAGATCCGCGCCGACCGCCACCAGCGCACCACGCTCGTGCGCCGCCTCGATCACCGGCCGCCAGTCCACGATCCGGCCCGACGCACCCGGAACCTGAACCAGCACACCGAAGAACTCACCCTCGGGCAACTCGCCACCGGACAGATCCGCCGAGACGATCTCGATGCCCAGCGGCTCGGCCCTGGTGTACAGCACGGTCTTGGTCTGCGGGAACAGATCGTCATCGATGAGCAGACGTACGGACTTCGACTTGCCCGCCCGGCGCAGCAGCGTCATCGCCTCGGCGGCCGCGGTGGCCTCGTCCAGCATGGACGCATTGGCCACCTCCATCCCGGTCAGATCCGAGACCATGGTCTGGAAGTTGAGCAGCGCCTCCAGCCGCCCCTGGCTGATCTCGGGCTGGTACGGCGTGTAGGCGGTGTACCAGGCCGGATTCTCCAGCAGGCTGCGCACCAGCACCGGCGGGGTCAGCGTGTCGTAGTAGCCGAGCCCGATCATCGAGCTGGCGACGGTATCGGCGTGCGCGAGCTCGGCGAGTTCGGTGAGCACCTCGTGCTCGGTGGCCGCGGGCGGCAGCACCTCGAGGCCGGAGCCGTCCAGAATGCTCGCGGGAAGTGCCGCGGTGGCGAGCTCGTCCAGCGAACCGACGCCCACGACGTCCAGAATCCGGGCGAGTTCGTCCGAGTCGGGTCCGATATGGCGGTCGGCGAATGATCGAGTCACGGCAGCTCCAAGGTCGGGCGGGGTCGACCAACGGCGGTCGACCGGTTCCAGCCCTCCCCCTCTGTCGTGGAGCCTGAGAGATTCGGACGCCACGACCCCCTGCCTCGAATGGACAGGGCCCGGGACCCCTTTCCCCATGGGCGGGCGATCGCCGCGTTGTGCGCCGGTCACCACTTTCCAGAGACGTCGAAGCCCGTACGGTCCTTTTTGCCTGAGAGATTGACGGGGAGGTGCTGCTCCTTCGGCGCCCGAACTCTTGTGAAGTCCGAAACTCTCCCGCACGGCGGCGACGCATCGCCAGTTTATGCCGCGCGCGCAACGAATGACGTCACTGGACCCCGGATGGGCGTGTAGCGCTCATCACTCCCGCTACATACGACAAGCGCCCGCCGCGATAGCGACGGGCACTCGAGACGATTTCTAGCCGGTCTTCCGGTTCATCCGAGCCTTGCGTCGGAAGGACAGTTCGTCCTCCGGACGTTCGCTGGCACTACCGCTCACCGCCCGCTCGGCCGGGAAGTTGGCGATGGCTCCGGTCAGTTCCCGCATGGCGCCGCTGACCGCGATTCCGAAGACGCCCTGCCCACCCTGCAGTAAATCGACTACTTCCTCGGGTGAGGTGCATTCGTACACCGAGGTGCCATCGGAGAACAGCGTGATACCCGCCAGATCCTGCACACCGCGGCTGCGCAGATGGTCGACCGCGATACGGATGTTCTGCAGCGAGATGCCCGCGTCCAATAGTCGCTTCACGATCTTCAGGACCAGAATGTCCTTGAACGAATACAGCCGCTGACTGCCCGATCCGGCGGCACCTCGGATGGAGGGCACGACCAGTCCGGTCCGTGCCCAGTAGTCGAGCTGCCGGTAGGTGATCCCGGCGACCTGGCATGCGCTGGGAACGCGGTAGCCGACCAAATCGTCGGGCACCGAATCATCCGGGAACAGGCCTGGCTGTACCACATCCTGCGATTGCTCTGCCACTGACCACTCCCTTGCTTCGCCGACGCCTTGCCTCATCGATGACCCGGCTCCGTAACGACCAACGACCGGCCGTAACGGACGTGGCCCAACTATCGAGATTACTCCCCATGATTGTCTCGGGAGCCGCATCATCCGACCAAACGCGACGCGCGGTAAGACTCTCGACCTCTACTTTAGGGCCAGTAGACAATTCGCGTTTCCCACGAACTCGACCACCGCGGAACGAGTCTTACGAGCGACCCGTTCGCGACCCGTCTCGCTGCCGCGCCGAACGCGCGGCCATCGGACACAGCCGAGTCGTCGAAGCGCATGCGATGAAGTCGCGGGTCTCGACAGCGCCGCTAGCGACGCCGTGCGGGTCGCTCGAAAGGGTCGGACGCGAGGCAGCCAGGGGGCCGCGAACATGCCGTGCCGGAGGCGCGGCCAAGAATTCAGCTATCGGTGGCCTTGAAGTCGTCCGGGGAGACCGACTCCAGGAACTCCTTGAACTTCTCCACCTCGTCCTCGCGTTCGTCCGGCATGACCAGCCCCGCCTCCTCGAGCACCGGCTCCTCGGCATATATCGGGCAACCGACCCGCAAGGCGATCGCTACCGAATCCGAAGGCCGCGCCGAGATACGCAGATCGTTCTCGAAGACCAGATCCGCGTAGAAGGTGCCCTCCTGCAGATCCACGATTCGCACTTCCTTGAGGGTGTGCCCGAGGTCGGCGATCAAGATCTTGATCAGATCGTGGGTCAGCGGACGGATCGGAGTCACCCCCTCTTGTTCGAGCACGATCGCGGTCGCCTCGGCCTGCCCGATCCAGATCGGCAGATACCTGTCTCCGGACACCTCGCGGAGCAACAGCACGGGCTGGTTCTGTGGCTGCTCGACACGAATGCCGATTACGCGCATCTCACTCATCGCACTGCCTCCCAATGACTCGCCGGCCGCCCGGCATGACCGCTGCAGAGCTCGCCGTACCCACGAGTCTAAGCGAACCTCGTGGCGCGCAGCATTCCCTGTGCACAGCCGAAATCGGCGTGTTGTGCGTCTGGAACGCAAAGCGAACTTCCGATGCGCCCGCCGGAACTCAGCCGCCGAGCGAGGACCGCACCGACGCCTTCACCAGGCAGGTATGCAATGTCAGCGACAATGCCGCCAACTCCCGCACCGTCTCTTCCGCACGGGCCCGTGCGCCGGCGTCGCGGCTCTTCGCGATCGGGGCGGCGATCTGCGCCACCAGTGCGGCCTCGCGATCCGCGGCCAGCTTGAAGGCGCGCAAATGCCGTGCCTCCAGGCCGAATTCGGCCATCGCCTTGGCGGTCTTGGCCAGCGTCACCGCATCTTCGTCGAAGAAACCGGCGGCACCCGGGGTGATCAGATTGGCCCGGATCAGATCGGCGAGGAACTTCTCGTCGATCTCGGCCCGAGCAAGCAGATCTGCCCGAGTGAGCCGGATTTCGTGATCGAATCGCAGCTCGTCGGGTGAGATTTCACCGGGCACCACGCCGAGTCTGCGCGGTGCCACGGTGCGCGCGGCGCTGTGCACCGCAGGTGGTGCGGTGGGCTCGGAGTCGGGCACGGCGTGCCCAGGCTCCGGCGCACCATTGCGGCCGGAATGCGCCCTGGCGCGGGCTTCCCGCACACCGAGCGTCGCCGCACCGCTGTCGATCGCTTCGAGCTGCTCCTTGATCACCTTCAAGGGCAGGTACTGATCGCGCTGTGCGGTCAGCACGAATCTGAGCCGCTCGCAGTCCGCGATCGAGAACCTGCGATAACCCGACGGTGTGCGCTCGGGTCGGATCAGCCCCTCGGCCTCGAGGAAACGGATCTTCGAGATGGTGATATCCGGAAAGTCCGGTCGCAGCAGGTCCAGCACGGAGCCGATCGACATGCCTCCGCGAGCCCACTGCGCCGCGCCCGTCATAGCACCGAGTCTTTCATGACACAGCGTTCATTCCTGTCAACACCGTCGACACGCGAAATCCGTGCCGCTGATGTCACAGGCTGCCCGCACCCGCCGACGGTTCGTTCACCTGGGCCCGAGGTCCGGTGAGGAAAACGAGGCGGAACTTGCCGATCTGAACCTCGTCACCGTTCTGCAACTCCGAGGAGTCCACCGGCTCCCGGTTGACGTAGGTGCCGTTGAGGCTGCCCACATCGACCACCTGGAAGGAATCGTCGTCCTGCCGGAATTCGGCATGCCGACGGCTGACGGTGACGTCGTCGAGAAAGATGTCACTGTCGGGATGGCGGCCCGCCGACGTCGTCGGCTGATCCAGCAGGAACCGCGAGCCTGCATTCGGGCCTCGCTTCACGACCAAGAGGGCAGCACCGACCGGCAGACCCTCGACCCCTTGGACCGGCTGTTCGCCGGTCACCTCAGCGGAGCGCGACGCGTCGACCTCGTTCAGGAAATCCGCGCGGAAGACCGACGTCGTCTCGGCCGCGGTCTCCCCGTAACCCGGGTCTTTGTTCTCGCTCACCGTTTCTCTCCTCCTCGAACCTGATTATCCATGCAAGCAGGTGCTGCCTTCACCGCCACGACCTGGGGATCCTGGCGCTAGAACACCGGCTGCCAAGCACCGGCACATCTGTTGGCATTGACCGTACCCTGCCAGGGCGTACCCGTGCAGGTAGAACTGGGAAGGCTGGGTCAGCCCCCGATAACTCCTTGATAACCTGCCGCATCCAGCAGTCCGCCGAGCGCGGCATCCACACTCGTCTCGTCGCTCAATTCGAGCTCGAAGATCCATCCGTCCCCATAGGGATCGGTGTTCAGCGTCTCCGGCGCCGAGTCCAGAACATCGTTCACCGCAACGACTTTCGCGGCCAGCGGAGCGTAGATATCGGACACGCTCTTGGTCGATTCCACCTCGGCGATGCTGTCCGCGACGGCCACCTCCTTGTCCACCTCGGGCAACTGCACGAACACAACGTCACCGAGTTGAGACTGGGCGTAATCGGTGATGCCGACCCGAACCCGGGTCGGGCCGATCCGGCGCACCCATTCATGCTCCTCGGTGTAGCGCAGATCCTCGGGGGTCTGGGTCACAGGCCGTCCTTTCGTCGTCTACTCGACGCAACTCTAATCGCTACTCGCTGCGGTGTGGCACAGCCGGTATCGCTCGCGCGACGGCGAAAGCCTTCCAGATGTAGAGCACGCCGGTCCACACATACACCGCCGTGCCCCAGACCAGGAATGCCCCACCGAAGGCGCGGCCGAAACCTGCCAGCGCCCAATCCATCTGACCGGCCAGCAACCACGGCAGCGCCGACATCAAGGCGAAGGTGGCGGCTTTCCCCAGGTAGATGACCTCGGGCGGATCCAGTTCGCGACGTTTGTACACCGAAAGAGTCAAGGTGAGGACGGCGTCGCGGCCGATCAGGATCACCGCGACCCACCAGGGCAGCAACCCGCGGATCACGAATGCGGCCAGGGTGGTCACCAGGTACAGCCGGTCCACGAACGGGTCGAGCAGTGCGCCGAGTCGCGACGACTGGTCCAACAGCCGGGCCAGTTTGCCGTCCAGGAAGTCGGTCACACCGCTGAGCACCAGCAGCGTGAATGCCCAGCCGTCGGCCCGTACGACCAGCAGCAACCACAGGAACAGCGGCACACCGACCAGGCGCAGCACACTCAAGACATTCGGGAGGGTGAAGATGCGGTCGGCGAAGATGCCGCCCGCGGCCGGACGACCCGCATGCCCCGGGTTGCCCGCGCCGGAGCCGGCGCGCTCGCCCGGTTCCGTTCTCCCCGATTCGGTTGTCACAGCCCGTGCATACCGCACCGACCCCGGTTCACGCCATCCGGGCACGCCGGTCACGCCACTTTCGGGTACCTATCCGCTGTGGGATACACCGCACCGACCTGGGTGACAGAATGAGTGTGGAACCATCTCACACGGTTATCGCGCGGTTCAGAGAGGGAAACCATGCCAGCATTCGACTACGACGTGGTAGTGATCGGCTCTGGATTCGGCGGCAGCGTCAGTGCGCTACGCCTGACCGAGAAGGGCTACCGGGTCGGTGTGCTCGAGGCCGGACGGCGCTGGCCCGCCGAGGATATTCCGAAGACGAATTGGAATGTACGCAAATCTATCTGGGCGCCGCGGCTCGGTTTGACCGGACCGCAGCGGATCAGTGTGCTCGGCAAATGCGCGGTCTTCTCCGGCGCGGGTGTCGGCGGTGGTTCGCTGATCTACGGCAATACCCTCTACGAGCCGCTGCCGAACTTCTACACCGATAAACAATGGGCCCATATCACCGATTGGCGGGCCGAACTGGCACCGTATTACGACCAAGCCCAGCGCATGCTCGGCGTGGCGCCGAATCCGCGGATGACGCCCGCCGACGCGGTCATCAAGGAGATCGCCGATGATCTCGGCGTCGGCGATACCTTCCATCCGACCAATGTGGGCGTTTTCTTCAACGAGGCCGACCCGGGCACCGAGGTCGAGGATCCGTACTTCGGCGGCGCCGGTCCGCACCGCCGGTGTGCATTGCGCGCAATGCTTCACCGGCTGCCCCAACAATGCCAAGAACACCACCACGACGAATTACCTCTACCTGGCCGAAAAGGCCGGAGCCGAGGTGCATCCGTTGACCACCGCGACCGCGGTTCGGCCGCTGTCCGGCGGCGGATACGCGGTCGAGAGCGAACGTTCGGACCGCTGGATCCGCAAGCAGCGCGAGACTTTTACCACCGAACAGGTGGTATTCGCCGGTGCGGCGCTCGGCACGCAGAAGTTGCTGCACAAGATGCGCGACGAGGCGATACTGCCGAATCTGTCTCCGCGCTTGGGCGAGCTGACCCGCAGCAATTCCGAAGCGATCCTCAATGTGGTGAGCCGCTCGCGTCGCGATTTCGCCGAGGGCATCGCGATCACCTCCTCGATCCATCCGGAGGCCGATACCCACATCGAGGTCTGCCATTACGGCAAGGGACAGAATGCGCTGTTCCCGATGACGGTGCCGATCGTGGACGGCGGGGCGTTCCGATTCCTGCGCTTCTTGCTGGCAATCGTGTTGCACCCGTTGGTATTCCTGCGCAGTCTCAATGCCCACCATGCCTCGGAGAAGTCGGTGATCCTGCTGGTGATGCAGTCCCTGGACAATTCACTGACCTCCTACCGCAAACGCGGGCAGTTGAAGACCAAACAGGGCACCGGCGAACCTAATCCGACCTGGATTCCGCTGGCGCACGATATCGGTAGGCGGTTCGGCGCCAAAGTGAACGGCGATACCCACGGTCTGATCATGGATGTACTGAATATCCCAGCCACCGCGCATTACATCGGCGGTTGTGTGATCGGCGAGAGTCCGGAGGCTGGTGTGGTCGACCCGTATCAGCGGGTATTCGGACATCCTGGACTGCATGTCGCGGACGGTTCGGCGGTGACGGCGAACCTCGGCGTCAATCCGTCGCTGACGATCACCGCACAGGCCGAGCGCGCAATGGCCTTCTGGCCCAATAAGAACGAGGCCGATCCGCGCCCGGAATTGGGTTCGCCGTATCGGCGGATCGCCCCCGTCGCCCCCGAGCATCCAACGGTGCCCGCCTCCGCACCCGGCGCACTGCGACTGCCGATCATGCCGGTCGACCCCCCGGTGCCCGCCACCTGACCGGCCCGGGTACGGCCGGAGTCCGCCACCCACCTCACTCGACCACAACGGAGCGAGTCCGACGAACGACCCGTTCGCGACCCACCTCACGTCCAGATGGCCGAACCGCCGCGCCAGAGGCGCAAGGCTCGCCCCGTCCGGCGCGTGTACATCAGGTGCCGAACGCCCCGCCATGAGCGACCCCAACGGAGTCCTACGAGCGAGGAGTTCGCGGCCCGTCTCGCGTCCGAGCCGTCGAAGCGCATGCGCCCGCAGGCGCGAGTCTCGACGGCTCGGACGCGAGACTCGCGCCTGCGGCGCCTGCGCTTCGACGGCTCGGACGCGAGACGGGCCGCGAACGTCGCTCGTAAGACTCGCTCCGTGGTAGCTGGGTATGTCTGGTGCCGTTGCTGCCGATTGCCAGCGGATATTGCTGCGTTAGGTGGCCATCGGCGGGGTCGGTGCCTTGCCGTGCCCGTCCGAGACGGCGAAAAGTGGCTGGATTACTGTAGTGACCTGACAGAATTGTCTTCTGCCCCATCAACACGGAGGTCTTCACAGTGCCCATCGCGACTCCGGAGGTCTACGCCGAGATGCTCGGTCGGGCCAAAGCGAACTCCTTCGCCTTCCCGGCCATCAACTGCACCTCCTCGGAAACCGTCAATGCGGCCATCAAGGGCTTCGCCGACGCGGGCAGTGATGGCATCATCCAGTTCTCCACCGGCGGCGCGGAGTTCGGCTCGGGTCAGGGTGTGAAGGACATGGTCGTCGGCGCGGCCGCACTGGCCGAATTCGCGCATGTGGTCGCCGCGCGCTACGACGTGACCATCGCGTTGCACACCGACCACTGCCCCAAGGACAAGCTGGACACCTTCGTGCGGCCGCTGCTCGCCATCTCCCAGGAGCGGGTCAACGCGGGCAAGAACCCGCTGTTCCAGTCGCATATGTGGGACGGTTCGGCGATCCCGATCGACGAGAACCTGGAGATCGCCAAGGAGCTGCTCAAGGCGACCAACGCCGCCAACATCATCCTCGAGGTGGAGATCGGCGTCGTCGGCGGTGAAGAAGACGGTGTCGAGGCCGAGATCAACGAGAAGCTCTACACCTCCCCCGAGGACTTCGAGAAGACCATCGACGCGCTCGGTTCGGGCGAGAACGGCAAGTACCTGCTCGCCGCGACTTTCGGCAATGTGCACGGCGTGTACAAGCCGGGCAATGTGGTGCTCAAGCCCGAGGTGCTGGCCGAGGGACAGCGGGTCGCCGCGGCCAAGTTGGGTCTGGCGGCGGATGCGCAGCCGTTCGATTTCGTCTTCCACGGCGGTTCGGGCTCGCTGAAGTCGGAGATCGATGATTCGCTGCGCTTCGGTGTGGTGAAGATGAATGTCGACACCGACACCCAGTACGCGTTCACCCGGCCGGTCGCCGCGCATATGTTCACCAATTACGACGGTGTGCTCAAGATCGACGGCGAGGTCGGCAACAAGAAGACCTACGATCCGCGCAGCTACCTGAAGAAGGCCGAGTCGGCCATGGCGGCACGTGTCGTCGAGGCGTGCAATGATCTGAAGTCCGCGGGTCGCTCGATCAGCGCCTGACCCTTTTCGTGGTGTACGCGTCAGGGCCGGAGGCGGTAGCTTGCGTAACCACACGGTGGCGCGATCGACGCGCCCGGAGGAGGTAGCGGAGCTAACCACGGAGGGCGCCGAGAGCGTCGCACATTGGCTGCAGCGCCCGCGTACACCGCAAATGGATACAGGGGCTTTTAGTACATGAGTCTGGATGTGCGCGTGCTCGGGCCCGTGCGACTGCTGGTCGGTGGTGAACCGGTGGCGGTCGGCGGGCCCAAGCCGCGAGCCTTGCTCGCCGCGTTGACCGTCAATCGACGGCGCGCGGTGGCCTCGGCTGCGCTGGCCGATATGGTCTGGAACGAGGATCCACCCGATTCCTACGCCGCCAGCCTGCAGGTATTCGTCTCGAATATCCGTAAGGCGCTGCGTAACTCGGGTGTGGATCCGGCCATGGTGCTGCGGACCGAATCGTCCGGCTATCGACTCGAGATCGCCGAAGATGCCTGCGATCTCGGCCGCTTCGAGGCGGCCAGGGATGCTGGCGCACGTGCCGCCGAGGTCGGCGACCATGTGGGCGCGTCGCAACTGTTCGGAAATGCGTTGCGCGAGTGGAGCGGTCGTGCGTTGGCCGACCTGGCCGGATTGCAGTTCGCCGACGGTTTCGCCACCGCCATGGACGAGGAGCGGCTGCAGGCCGCCTCGGCGCGCATCGATGCCGAAATCGCCTGTGGGCGTGCGTCATCGGTGATCGGCGAGTTGGTCTCGATGACCAATGAACATCCGCTGCGCGAACCGCTGTGGGGTCAGCTGATCTCCGCGCTGTATCTATCCGGGCGGCAGGCCGATGCGCTGGACGCGTGCCGTCGGGTGCGCACGGTGCTCGCGGATGAACTCGGTATCGATCCGGGCCCGGTCCTGGTCGATCTCGAACAGCGGGTGCTGCGGCAGGAACCGCTGAACACGATGGAGCTCAAGCGCACCGAGCGGCTCGCCGCGGCGATGACCGAGACGGTTACCGAGATGCCGCGTGCGGTCCGCAGCGGTCAACTGCGCATGCCGGACGGTCGGGTCACCACAATCGCGCAGGGCGGCATGCGAATCGGCCGGATGACCGATAACGATCTGGTCCTCGACGATCCGAAGGCCAGCCGCTACCACGCGCATATCATGCCGAGCCGAGCCGGTCTGCTGATCAAGGATCTGCATTCGGCCAACGGCGTCTACGTCAACGACGAGGCGATCGAAAGCGGTGCGCTGCTCGCCGACGGCGACAATATCCGCATCGGCGCAACGATTCTGGTGTTCCAGGCCGTCCAGTAACCGCTCAATCGCAGGCGATGCCGTCCCCATCCGGATCGAGATACGACGCGTACCCACGCTGGCCTCGATAGAGCGGCAGCGCCCCGTCGGCCCGAGCCTGATCGCAATCGGTGTAATACCTCGGCGACTGCTCTTTCGGCTCTTCCGGCGGCGGCACATTCGACCCCTTCGGGCCCGGCCGATAGGTGGGCACCGGGAGCGAACTGTCCGGCCCGGCAACGAATCGGACTGTGGACGAATCGGCGGCGGCGATCGGCGACGCGATCGCGAGGCCGCCGACCACCAGACAGGCGGCACCAAGCGCGGGTACAGCGCGGCGATAGATCATTGAAGCGTTCACAATCTCCATCCTGCTCCGCTTTCCGCGCCGGCGTCAGTGTGCCTTATTCGCAGGCGATTCCGTCATTGTCGCGGTCCAGGTGGGAGGCGTATCCCGGGTCACCGCGGTGCAGCGGGGCCTTTCCGGCTCGGCGGACCTCGTCGCAGTTCTTGTAGTAGGGCGCCGGTTGGGTCTGGGGTGGTTGTGCCTGGGGCGGTGGTGATTGCGGCGGTTGCGCTTGGGGCGGCGGGTTGTACGGCACGCTCGGTTGTGGTTGTGCGGGCGCGCAGAACTGGGCGGAACCGGAGTTGCACAGCAGGTCGGTGAGCGGATCGGCGGTGGCAGTGGGTGTCGCGAATGCGATGGCGGCACAAGCGATCAGGACCGCCGAAGCGAGCAGCGACCCGGGTGCAAAGCAGGTTTCATGGGTGTCCTCTGGTCGGAGAGAACCACCGGAGGCCCTTTGCTCCCCCGGTGGACGGCCACTCACCCCGACTCGAGTTGTCGTGTCGTGGACGGTAGCAGCCGGCAGGGCCGCGGTCCGGGAAATGCAGTAGGAATTTCCTGTTAATTCTGGATATCTGTGCGGTGCGGGTGATTCGGTCGGTAAGTCGGGCGGGGCAAAGGGGGCAAAACGGGTATGGTCGGGCGCTGGTGCGTGGCATTGCGCAGAGCATCGATGCTGCGTGGTGGCCGGAGATGGGTGTCCATTGTGCGCGAGATATCGAGGGGTTGCGGATGACTCGGCGGTGGGTGGCGGTATTGGGTGCGGTTGTGTGCGCGGCCGGGGCGTTGACGTGCGCGGCGCGTCCGGCCGGGGCCGCGCCGGCCGCCGGTCCATGCGCGACGGATCCGCCCCCGACGCATGCGGGCCTGGTACCCAAGACGTTCGATGTGCCGATTCCGTATCCGGTGATCACCGCGCTGCCGCCAGCTCCGGCCGAACCCGCGCCGGTCCGGACGGAGCTGGAGTTGCCGCCGGATCCGTGCACGAATCCGTGCCCGGATCTGACCGATCTACCCGCACCGCCACCGAGTCCGGCGAGCCAACTCGGCATTCCGGAAATTCTGTTGAGCCCCAAGCCCTTCCACTTCGCGATTCCGGGCCAAAGTCCGGATCCCGGTCCGCCGCCGCCTCCGCCGCCCGTCGATCCGCCGACCGAACCCGCACCCCTGTCCGCGGTTCGGCCGACGCCGCGGATCAGCGGGGTCACCGAGGTGGCCAAGCAGACCGGCGCGCATTCGGTCAATCGCACCGACAAGCGCTGGCAGGTCGAGGGCACCGATCTCGGCATCATGTGGGAGAGCGCACCGGGTGAGATCGCGACCGCCTTCGGCGACACCGTCGGCCGCGGCTTCCACCCGCCGGGCGGGATGGGCTCGGATTGGCGCAGCAATGTGCTCGCCTTCAGCACCGATCGCGATCTCACCGACGGGATGACCTATGACCGGATGGTGACCGACGACCGCTGTCACGCGGCCGAGGTGCTCTCCAGCCGCAAGCTGGACAATATCGAGGTCACCACCATTCCGACCTCCGGATTCGCACTCGGCGTACGGCAGTACCTGAGCTACATGTCGATTCGCACCTGGAACAGCATTCCGGGCACGTTCTTCACCAATTACGGCGGAATCGCCTATTCCGATGATCACGGTCAGACCTGGACCAAGGATCCCTACGCGCGCTGGGACAACATCTTCGGACTCGCGAATTTCCAAGTGAGCGCAATGGTTCCGCAGGGCGACTACGTGTACATGTTCGGCACGCCCAATACCCGGCTGGGCTCGGTCGGACTCGCACGAGTACCGAAGGATCAGCTCCTCAACACCACCGCCTATCAGTACTGGCGGGACGGAAACTGGACTCCGGTAGGCGGGTTCGGCTCCGCGAGCCCGATCGTCGACGCGCCCGCCGGTGAGTTGTCGGTGCGCTTCGACACCTCCCGGAACGTATGGCAGATGAGCTATCTGGATACCGCGAAGGCGGCACTGGTCGTCCGCGAAGCGAATTCACCGCAGGGGATCTGGTCCGATGGCACACCGACGGTGACGGTCCGCGAATACCCGGAGCTCTACGGTGGATTCATCCACCCCTGGTCCTCGGGTTCGGACCTGTACTTCAATATTTCGACCTGGAGCGACTACAACGTATATCTCGTGCACGCGACCATCGAATGAGGTTGCTTCGCTAAGCGAACCGAACCTCGGCAATGGCCCGCCCGAAGAGTTTGCGGCCCTCCGAACTACCCGCGAGCAGAATGGTCGCGGTCCGGCTGCGCGGATCGAGCGATTTGATCTTCCCGCTGAATTCGACGGCGCTCGGCGCGGCAGCGGTCACCGGAACGAATCCGGCGAACCGCACGCTGAACTTCTCGATGGCCGTCGGATCACCGAGCCAGGAGGTCAGATAATCACCGGCCAGGCTCATGGTCAGCATGCCGTGCGCCACCACGGTCGGCAGTCCGGCCAACTGGGCCGCGCGCTCGCTGAAGTGAATCGGGTTGGGGTCGCCGGAAACTCCCGCGTAGTTGGCCAGATCGCCGCGCGTCACCTGCGCGATCTCGGTCGGGAGCTGATCGCCGGCGGATAGCCGGTCGAAGTTCGGGAGGGAGCGGACGGACGCGCTGCGCACCGCGGGCTGCCCCGGGGCCGGGGCAGCCTCGGGCAACGCGACCAGCGGGCCGCGGTCCGGGACCGTGATATCACCGACGGTGACCGGGCGCGCGTGCATCATGATGTTCTCGACGGCGGCCGCGATATTCGGATCAACCTCGACACCGCGGCGCGCCACGATGGTGGTCGAACCCGATTGCACGATCTCGCCGTGCTGGTTGGTCAGCGAGAAGGTCACCAGGATGAAGTCGTTGTCGCCGAACTGGCGGATCGAATCGATCACGATCTCGGTGCTGAGCCGGTCGCCCGCCACGATCGGGCGGGCGAGCTCGAAGACCTGGTCGGTCTGCAGGATCTGGGACAGGTCGTATTCGGTGAGCACCGAATCCAGCAGCGCCCTGGTCGCATTGATGCCGATAACCGAGGCGAAGGTCGGCGGCGCGATGATGCCGTCGTAGCCGAGCTCGCGCGCATCGAGTTCGGAGTAATGCGCGGCGTGCCGACTCTGCGTTGCGCGGGCGAACTCGCGGACTTTCTCCCGGCCGACCGAATAGTGTTCGCGCACCCGGAACCGGCTTCCGGCCAGCGTGGCTGTCTGCTCGACCGCTTCGACTTCCGGTTTTTCGATTGTCTGCTCCCTGACCATGATCCGGGCCATGCTACTGGCGAACCGGTCCCATGACCAGGTAAGTGTGACGTTCGCTACCGATTAGGGGGCGGACCTTTTGGATATGTCGGGCCGGATTCGGTGCCACCGTTCGGCTAGGGCGTCCCGGCGCTCGGCGGATCGCAGACCTTCCAGCCATCGGCGGTCTGCTCTAGATCGAAGGTCCGCGCCGAGCGTTTCGTCGGATCCGCGTCGGTGTACACGTTGGCCTGCGCGATCGCCGTCTTATCGGTGATCTTGATCGCGTCGACGCTCGCCACCACTGGAATATTCTTGCGATCCATCGACAGCTGATGCACGCTCGCGAACTGGTCCGCCGGAATGCCCTGATAGAAGTCGTGCAGCTGTCCGCAGGTGGTTCGGCGCAGCGCCGCGAGATCACCGGATTTCAGTGCCTCGGTGTAATCGCTGATGGTGGTGCGCACCTTGGCCTCCGGGGAGTTGTCGGCCCGGTTCCCGACGAGCACGACCGCGAGCCCGATCACCGCGATGAGCACGACCGCGGCCGCCCCGAGGAACAACCAGCGCTTCGAGGGCAGGGCCGGTACCTCGTCGTCCGCCGGTTGCCGAACCGGCGGTGTGTATCGCTGTGGCTGGGCCATCGCCGGCGGCGGCTGTTGCCCGGTAACCGGCTGGGCGGGGCGAGTCTGCTGGGTATCGGCAGGTGACGGGGCCGATGCGACCTGACGTGGCCGACCCGGCCCGCGCGGTGCCGACGGCGCGGTCTCCTCGACCCCCGGTCCGGTCTGCGCAGGCCCCTGCGCCCCAGCCTGTTTCGGACCGGCTGGCGGACGCGGCGTGCTCGGCGGCTTGGTGATCGGTGCGGGTCGCGCGGTCGGCGCAACAACCCGGTCGGTACCGGGCTTGGTCCCGGCATCGGTCCGCATCCGCTGTGTGGCGTCCTTGTCGACTGGCCTATCGGCCGGCTTCTGAATCGGCAATGCGACGGTCTGTTCGGCATCCAGCTTCGAGACGACCGGCATGGCGACGGTCTTGTCATCCGCACCCGCCAGATCCGGCTCATCCGGCTGCTTCGCAGCGGCAGCCGCACCCTTGCCGCCCGCCGGCTCGGCCTTCGGATCGACCCGCCGCATCACCATCGTCGCCGCATCCGCACCCGCGGCATCGTCGACTTCATCTGGTGCCCCAGACTTGGTCGCGCCCGAATCCCGCTGAATCACCACGGTTTCCGTAGCGGATCCGGCGATGGGAGCGTCACCGGGTGCCGGGGCGGTGCCTTCGGGCGTAGCTCCCGTCGCTTTCGCGGCGGATTCGGCGTTGGTCGGTGCCGCTGCCTTGTCGGCTGCCGCATCGGCCCGGCCGGCACCGGATCCTGCGTCACCCGCGGCGGCAGCTCCGCCTGCCGCAGCAGCCGCGGCGGGCTTCGCAGCACCGCCGGCGGACCCGGCGGCGGGACCGTCCCGTTTGATCACGGCGGTCGGTGCATTCGGCCCGGAGGCCGCATCGGCCGCTCCGCCCGATGTGGAACCAGCACCTGGCGTCGCCCTACCCGAAGCCGCTGCCCCCGGCACCTTCGTGGTGGCCGACTTGTCCTTGCCCGCGACGTCACCACGCGAGATCTCCGTGGTCTTTTCCGCGGAACCCCCGGACCGCGCGGAATCGGCAACCGCACCCGGTGCCGCGGCCCCGGACGTAGCCGAGGCCGTGCCGCCCGGCCTGGTTACGCCGCCGCTCGCAGATGAGGCTGAACCCGCACCTGGCTGGTCAGCACCCGGCGCGTTTGCATTGCCCGACCTGGCTGCGCCGCCCGCCGCGGTTGGGCCGCCCGGCGTCGGCGCAGACGAGGTCGCGCCAGTGTCGCGTTGCCCCGCGCCGCTCGACCTGGCGACATTGCCCGGCACGGAACCGGGCGAGGTCGCGCCGACATTCCGTTGCCCCACGCCATCCGGTCCGGTTTCGCCGCCGCCCGCAGATGAGGCTGAACCCGCACCTGGCTGGTCAGCACCCGGCGCGCTTGCATTGCCCGACCTGGCTGGGCCGCCCGGCGTGGAACCAGGTGTGGTCGCGCCGCCGTCGCGTTGTGCTGTGCCGCCCGCCTTGACTGCGCCGCCCGGCGCGGGAGTGGACGAGGTTGCGCCGCCATCCCGTCGGCCAGCGCTGCCGGGCTTCGCCGGGCCGCTCGGCGCGGGTGCCGACGGGGTTGTAGCGCTGTCGCGTTGTGCTGGGCTGCCCGACTCGGCTGGGCCGCCCGGCGTGGAACCAGGTGTGTTGGTGTTGCTGTCGCGTTGTCCTACGCTGCCCGGCTTGACTGCACCGCCCGGCGCGGGAGTGGACGAGGTTGCGCCGCCATCCCGTCGGCCAGCGCTGCCGGGCTTCGCCGGGCCGCTCGGCGTGGGAGCCGACGGGGTTGTAGCGCTGTCGCGTTGTCCTGCGCCGCCCGGTCTCGCTGCACTGCCTGACGTGGGAGCAGGCGCAGCCGCGCCTCGCGTGCTGCCCAGTTCGGCTGCACCGTCCGGCGCAGAACCGGGCGTGTTGGTGTTGCTGTCGCGTTGTCCCGCGCCGCCAGGCCTGACCGTGCTGCTCGGCGTGGGAGCGGGTGTGGTGTTGCTGTCGCGTTGTCCCGTGCCGCCCGGCCTGGCGCCGCTTGGCGTGGGAGCGGGCGAGGTTGCGCCGCTATTGCGTTGTCCTGCGTTGCCCGGCCTCGGCCTAGCTGCGCTGCTGTCGCGTGCTGTGCTGCTCGGCTCGGCCGGGTTGCCGGGGGCAGGAGCGGGCACGGCGGTGCCGCGATCTCGCTGGCCGACGCCGCTTGGAGCGGCTGCTGATGACGGGGTATCGGCCGGCGGGCTGGGGGCCGCAGGTTTGCCGAGCGCAGCGATATCTCCGGTGGATGCACTCGACCTGCCCGACTGCCCGGTTCCGGTCGACGGCCGCTTCGGCAACGGCGGTGCCGGAATCCGCTGAGTAGGCGAGGCTGCCCCGCGCGCATCCGTGACTTTTCCGGATCCCGACCCGGACGATGCCGTAGGAACCGGCCGCGTCGGTGCGTTGGCCGCGCCTTCCGAACCAGTTCCCGACGACGCACCGGATCCTGGGGACACGCTCGGCCCCGATGCGGCGGATGCCGGTCGGGGTGCGGCGGTCCCGGAGGCTGCGCCGCCCGAAGCAGCGGATCCCGAGGAGGTGCCCGGCCTCGAAGCGGTACCGGGTTGCGAAGGGGTGCCGGAGCCGGCGGGACCGGGGCGTGTGGGTGCGTTGGATCCCGACGAGCTCGGCACTGACGATGAGCGGAACGGTCGGGTCGCATCCGCTGCGCCTTCCGGCGCGCCAGCTGCGACGGGGGTGCCGGTGCCTTCGGCTGGGCCGGGGCGGGTGGGTGCGTTCGGGCCCGAGGTCGAGCTGGGACCGGATGGGGCGGGGATGCGTCGAGTCGCGGCGGCGTCGGCTCCCGAAGCGGTACCCGAGCCGTCGGCGGAACCGGGTCGCGAGGGTGCGCCCGATCCCGGTTCGGCAGGGTTGGGTGATGCGGGTGTCCGGTCCGCGGGCGCGGCTGAGCGCGGGTCAGCTTCGGCGGGGCGGCCGGGATTTCGTGCCGGGCTCTTCTCGTCGTTCGGGTCGGACACCTATAACCCCTCGCTCGGGCGGAACAGTTGAACTCGACGGCCAGCCTAGCCAGCAATGCGGTCAACTGTGACGAATCCCTGCGCTGTACTCCGCCTTGTCCGCCGCTATGGCCGCGCGTGCGCGGGCGCGGCGGGCTGGACACTGCTCAGCCAGGGGAACGCGGTGTCGGCGCGGCATCCGCGCGCGGTGCACAATGAACCGCATGACCTCGTTCGGTGACTTGCTCGGACCGCAACCGGTACTCCTGCCCGAAGACTCCGATGCGGAGGAGGCGCTGCTGAACAAAGCCGATCCGGTGCAGGTAGCGGCCGCGCATCCGGCGGCTTCGATCGCCTGGGCGCACCTCGCCGAGGCCGCGTTGGAGCGCGGCGGGGCCGAGGGCGATATCCAGGTGGTCAATCACGACATCGTCGCCGCGTACGCGTTCGCGCGCACCGGCTACCACCGCGGCCTGGACCTGTTGCGGCGCAATGGCTGGAAGGGTTTCGGGCCGGTGCCGTGGAGCCACGAACCCAATCACGGCTTCCTGCGCAGTGTCGCCGCACTGGCCAGGGCGGCCAGGGCGGTCGGCGAGACCGAGGAATACGCACGCTGCCTCGACCTGCTGGAAGACTGCGACCCACGCGCCGCGGGTGAGCTGGGCCTCGACTAAGAGTTGATTGATCCGAATTCACCGGTTGGCGTCGCCCGCGCCAGCAGTATGGAGAAGCTGCGCGGTTCGTGGGCGCGATTGCGACTGTCCGCGCTACCGATTCTGCAGTGCGCGGTCGGTGCGGCGCTGGCCTGGTTTATCGCACACAAGATAGTCGGGCACGCGGTGCCCTTTTTCGCCCCGACCGCGGCTGTGGTCTCGATCGGCATTTCGTTCGGCGCCCGGCTACGCAGGTCGGTTGAGTTGGTGGTCGGCGTCGCGGTCGGCATCGGCATCGGCGATCTGTTCATCACCCGCGCGGGCACCGGTGTCTGGCAGATCGCGTTGGTCGTCGCGGTGGCCATGGCGCTGGCGGTATTCCTGGACGGCGGTTCGATCATCACCATGCAGGCCGCCGGTTCGGCGGTGCTGGTCGCGACGCTGCTGCCGCCGTCGGCGGGCGGTGGCTTCTCCCGCATGATCGACGCACTCGTCGGCGGGTTGGTCGGCGTTGTGGTGGTGGCATCGATACCGCTGCATCCGGTGCGCCGGGCCCGCGAGCAAGCCGCGGAAGTCCTTGCGGTCATGGCGAAAGCGCTGCACGAGTGTGCCGACGGCCTCCTCGAACAGGACCCGGAGAAGATCCGTGCCTCCCTGACCGCGGCCCGCGCGACCCAGCCCCACATCGATGGCCTGCGCGCCAGTCTGGAGGGCGGCCGCGAGATCAGCCGGATCTCCCCGCTGTATTGGAATTCGCGTCAGCGCCTCGATCGCATCCGCGCCACCGCCGATCCGCTCGACAATGCTGTCCGCAATACGCGGGTGCTGCTGCGCCGTTCGCTGACCCTGGTCCAGGACGACGAAATCCTGGATCCGCGACTGATCGAGGAAATGGAACGCCTGGCCCAGGCCGTCGAGGTGGTGCGTCGGATGATGCTCGCCGATCCCGGCCAGCAGCCGGATCAGGCCGAGGCCGCCAGGGTGCTGCGCGGTATCGCCAAGGGTGCGCGGCCGGAACTCGTTGTGGGTGCGGGACTTTCGGCCCATGTGGTCTTCGCGCAGATGCGTTCCATGCTGGTCGATCTCATGCAGGTCTGCGGCATGCAGCGCATTTCGGCCATGGCCCTGCTGCCTCCGACGGTCCCGCATCCGCATGTGCCGCCGGAGGTATGAGCCGACTACTCAGCGGATTTCGGACATTTGGTACCGGTGCGGGACAGCGAACGCGGTGCCCGGCACCCGAATCATGATCTTCACGTAGTCCGCTACTCGTGTTCACCCCTGCGCGCGGTCATAGCCTCGAGAGGCAACCGCGGTTTCGAGGGGTAGCGCGGTTGGGACGCTTCGCTCGACGGTGAACCGCCCTACCGGCCATAGGTGTGGTGGCCGGGCGGGTGAGGGCGCGCAGCGGTCGTGCGAAGAGGTCGCCCGGTCCGGGAGGTTGGACCGGGCGACCGGCTAGGTCCAGAACCGCGTCAGCCAGCTGCCGTACCGTGACCAGTCCGCATCGACCCCGGACAACTCGTACAGCGAGTACACCGCGTCGAAGAACACCTTGTTGATCGACGGCGTGAACAGCAGCGCGAACAGGATCAGCATGCCGAACGGCTTGAACTGGTCGAGCGCCCGCCGAGTCTGATAGCTCAGCGACGGCTCGATCACGCCGTACCCGTCCAACCCCGGCAGCGGCAGAATGTTCAAAAGCGTTGCCGTGATTTGCAGAAACGCCAGAAAGCTCAGGCCGTACCAGAAGGCGCGGTGTGAGGTGTCACTGCCGAAGAACCGCACGACCACCAACAACAGCACCGCGCAGAGCGCATTCACCGCGGGCCCTGCACCGCTGATGATCCGCTGCATGCGTGCGCTGACATTGTGTGTGTGCACGTACACGGCACCGCCGGGCAAGCCGATGCCGCCGAGTGCGATGAACACCATCGGCAACACGATCGACAGCAGCGGATGGCTGTATTTCAGCGGATTCAGCGTGAGATAGCCCCGCAACTCCACCTCGCGATCGCCCGCCCGCCACGCCGTATACGCATGCGCGAATTCGTGCAGACACAGCGTGACGATCCAGCCGAATACGACGAGCAGAAATACGCCGAACTTCGCCCGGGTCGACTGCACATCGGCGTCCCATGCGAGCACGCCGCCGGCCACCGCGATCGCGATCACCAGTAGGAATATCGGGCTCGGCCGCCGTGAAACACCCAGTGCGGGGCGGCCGTCTCTCGGGAACCGCATCGTCAACGCACCAGCAGCCAGTCTTCGTGATGCCGATAGAACGACGATCGCGGTAGCACTCGATCGTTGGCGATGCCGTCCCTGGTCACCACGGCCCCCGGCGTACCGAGTTGTGCGGCCCGCCCTTCCAGCCAGCGCCGCCTGCGAATGATGTTCTTCTGCACGCTCGCCCGGACTCCCGGCATTTCCAACATGGGGGAGACGACCATCGCGTTGACCCTGCCGGAGAACAGCAGGGCGTCATCCACATAGGCCTCGCCCTCGAGCTTCTCGCCACTGGGGCCGGTGATCTCAGCCCGTCCGACCAGTACGGTTCCGGTGTCGTCGCGTATCAGCGGGGTTGCGACGGCCCTGCCCTCCACCGCCCGTTTGGCGGCGGCATTGCCGGTGCCGGTCTGGTAGGCGCGCGAGCCGTAGGTCTTGTCTACGGGTACGTACCCGATCTCCACATGCAGTCGCTCGGTCCGCATCAGGTGGGTCAGTACCGAGGCCAGGGCCGCATCGTCGCCGAGCACGATCAGCCGGGGCAGGCTGTCGGCGGCGAGAATGGGCAGTAGCTCATCGATGACGCTGTTTTCGGGGATTGCGGTCGTCTGCGAGAGCGGCAGCGGCGCGAGGGCGATGGGTACCGGTGCGCCGTCGCAACGGAGAACGTGGGTACTCAAACTGCCGTACACCCTCCTCGGTTCGGCCGACAACCCGTCGGTCACCCTCGCCACGTGTCGGCGGACCCCCAGCCGGTCCGCCAGTGCCACGCAACCATAGCTGTGTTTGATCGGCAGCGCCTGCGGCGCATGCGCTTCGGCCACTCGGCCGCGAGACGGGCCGCGAACGTCGCTCGTAAGACTCGCTCCGTTGTGGGTGCCTACACATCGACCGTCACCTGCGATCCGGACGCAGGCCGGAACACAACTGGGCATTGGGTAGACTGTGCTTCCGGCCACCGCCTCAATACGGCAGGTAGCTGCAACAGATGACTGTTGCGCGTCGAACCGTAGGAGACACGACCATGCCGGCAATCGTCCTGATCGGCGCCCAGTGGGGCGACGAGGGTAAGGGCAAAGCAACCGATCTGCTCGGTGGCAGGTTGCAGTGGGTGGTCCGGTACCAAGGTGGTAATAATGCCGGTCACACGGTCGTCCTGCCCAGTGGCGACAAGTTCGCTCTGCATCTGATTCCGTCCGGCATCCTCACCCCGGGCGTGACGAACGTCATCGGCAATGGTGTCGTGGTCGATCCCGGCGTCCTGCTCGCCGAGCTGGCCGGACTCGAGGAGCGCGGCGTCGACACCTCCCGACTGCTGCTCTCGGCCGACGCGCATCTGATCATGCCGTACCACGTGGCCATCGATAAGGTCACTGAACGCTTTCTCGGCAATAAGAAGATCGGCACCACCGGCCGCGGCATCGGCCCGTGCTATCAGGACAAGGTCGCCCGGGTCGGTGTGCGCGTCGCCGATGTCCTCGACGAGAAGATCCTGACCCAGAAGGTCGAGGCGGCGCTGGAGTTCAAGAACCAGGTCCTGGTGAAGATCTACAACCGTCGCGCATTGGATCCGCAGCAGGTGGTGGATGAGGTACTCGGACAGGCGGACAGCTTCAAGCATCGCATCGCCGACACCCGCCTGGAACTGAATCTGGCGCTGGAGCGCGGTGAGACCGTCCTGCTGGAGGGTTCGCAGGGCACCCTGCTCGATGTGGACCACGGCACCTACCCGTATGTGACCTCGTCCAACCCGACCTCGGGTGGTGCGGCGGTCGGCGCTGGCGTCGGCCCCAACAAGATCACGACGGTGCTCGGCATCCTGAAGTGCTACACCACCCGCGTCGGTTCGGGTCCGTTCCCGACCGAACTATTCGACAACTTCGGTGAATTCCTGGCCAAGCAGGGCGGTGAGGTCGGTGTGACCACCGGCCGGGCCCGGCGCTGCGGCTGGTTCGACGCGGTCATCGCGCGCTACGCGACCCGCGTGAACGGCATCACCGACTACTTCCTCACCAAACTGGACGTCCTGTCGAGTCTGCAGCGGGTGCCGATCTGCGTCGCCTACGACATCGATGGCAAGCGGGTCGAGCAGATGCCGACCACACAGACCGAATTCCACCACGCCAAGCCGATTTACGAAGAGATGCCCGGTTGGTGGGAAGACATTTCACATGTCAAGACGTTCGAGGAGTTGCCCGCCAACGCCCAGGCCTACGTCTTGCGCCTGGAGGAGCTATCCGGCGCCCGCATCTCCTGTATCGGCGTCGGACCGGGGCGTGACCAGACCATTGTCCGCCACGACGTGCTCGGTTAGGAGCCGAAACAGCTGAGCCGGTGCGGCCGTTCATCGTTCGTTGTCGTCGATCATGATCCGTGACGAACTAAAGTAAGAGCTATGGCTCGGAACTGGCCGATGATCGAGCGCGAGACCGAGTTCGAAGCGATCCGCGCGGCACTCACCGGAACTGAATATGTCGGTGCGGTATTGACGGGCGACGCCGGAGTCGGGAAGACGACGCTGGCGAGACAGGCGACGGCCGCGGTAGGCGGCAATATCCGGTGGGTGGCGGGCACGGAATCGGCCCGCAGCATCCCCTTGGGCGTATTCGCCCATATGGTCGGCGTTTATACGGCGCACGATCCAGTGACATTCATGTCCGCCGCCCGCGAGGCGCTGCTCGCCGACGGGCACGCGATCATCGGTGTCGACGACGCGCATCTGCTCGACCAACTCTCGGCCACACTGCTGTTGCAGCTGGCCATCGACAAGGCCGCGCATATCGTCGCGACCGTGCGCAGCGGGGTGCAGGTGCCCGACGCGGTCACCTCGTTATGGAAAGACGGCCATCTGCTGCGGATCGATCTCACTCCGTTCACGCAGCGGCAGAGCGTCGATCTGGTGGAGTCGATGCTCGGCGGGCAGTTGGAAGGCTTCACGGCCAACCTGATGTGGGAGTCCTCCGGCGGAAACGCCCTGTTCCTTCGGCATTTGGTGGAGGGCGCGCAGGAGGCGGGTGCGCTGCGGCAAGTGAACGGCGTCTGGCAGTTGCGCGGTCGGGCGGCAGTTACCTCGGAATTGGCTGCGCTACTGGAGGATCGGGTCGAGCAGCTGCCCGAGCCGGTGCTGCGGGTGCTCGAACTGCTCACCTTCTGCGAACCCATCGATCTCGACGTACTTGCCGAACTGGCGGGCGAGGAGGCCGTGGAGGCCGCCGAAACCCGAGGTCTCATCAGGGTTGTCGAGAACACCCACCAGCTGACCGTGCGCTACAACCATCCGCTGTTCGGTGAGGTCATCCGGCGCAGGCTCGGCATCGCCTCGGCCCGGCGGCTGCGCGGGCGGCTGTACTCCTCGCTCAGGGAACGGCCGGTCAATTCCGCGCCGGACCGCATCCGGCTGGCCGAATTGGCTTTGGACAGTGACAAATCCGCCGACCTCGAACTCTTCGAGGCCGCCGCCGCGGATGCGATCGGACTGGCCAATCTGCCGCTCGGCGAGCGGTTCGCTCGGGCCGCGGTGGAACGTCGCGGCGGGGTGGAGGCCGCGGATCTGCTGGCTCGGGCGTTACTGTGGCAGGGCCATCGCATCGAAGCCGAACGCACCCTGGCCAGCTTCGATCCGGATCAGATGAACGAGGTGCAGCTGGCCCGCTGGGGCACTACCCGGGTGTCGAATCTGTTCTGGGCCATGGGCGATGCCGAGCGCGCCGACGAGGTGCTCACGATGCTGCGGAACAAGGTGCATCATCCGAAGATCATCGCGACCTTCGATGGATTGGCTTCGGCGTGTGCTGTCAATGAAAATCGCCTCGATGACGCGTTTTCCGGGGCCGAGGCGGTGATGGAGACCGAAGGCGCGCCACCGTGGGCGATTTGGTGGGCAGCCTTCGGCGGCGGCTTGGCGCTGGCGCTGATGGGTAAGGGTGAGGCGGCGCGCCAGTACGCGGCCCGCGGGCATCAGGTGGAGTCGCATATCGACGGGCTCAACCGGTTCATCTCGACCCACGCCGAAGTCCTCGCACTGATCTGTACGGGTGATCTCGAGGCCGCACGCCGTTGCGCCTCAGGGTATTTCGGCTACTCCGCGCCGGGCCAGTATCTGGCGTGGGGCATGTCGAAGATCTTGCAGGGCACCGTCGACGTGGCACAGGGGCGCTTCCTGGACGGGATCGAACATCTCGAACAGGCATTGGCCGCGCTCACCGCCGAGGGTGCCGCCGCATGGCACATTCCGGCGCGAATCCGGCTGGCCGAGGCGTATTCGGCACTCGGTCGGGCCGCGGAGGCGGCCGAATCCATTGCCGAGGCGGTCGCGCGCGGAGGCAGACACAGCGCGGTCTACGACCCGCAGTTGGAGGTCGCGCGCGCCTGCGCGGCCGCCGCGGAGGGCACCGTCACTCCCGCCATCCGACTTGCCATGGGTGCCGCCGACGCGGCGGCGCGCGCACATCAGCACGCCATCGAGGCCATGGCGCTGCACGCGGCGGCCCGCTTCGGCGACCATTCCGTGGCAGGTCGACTCGCCGATCTGGCGGCCAGGGTCGACGGCCGTCTGGTGCAGGTCCAGGCCCGCCACGCGGTGGCACTCGCCGCCCACGACGGACCCGGTCTCGACGCGGCCGCAGCCGAATTCGAGCGCATCGGCGCCATGCTCTCGGCAGCCGATGCCGCCGCCCAGGCGGCATCCGCCCATGAACGCGCCGGTGACCGCCGCCGTCTCCTCGAATCCGCGGCGACCGCGAACCGTCTCGCCGCGGCCTGCGGCGGTGCGAGCACGCCCGCTTTGCGCCAGGCGGCCCAGCCCCTGCCGCTGACCGCCCGCGAACGTGAAATCGCGAATCTTGTTGCGGCAGGCCTGTCCAACCGCCAGATCGCCGACCGCCTCACCGTCTCGGTCCGTACGGTCGAAGGCCACCTCTACCGCGCCTGCATCAAGATGGATGTCACCGACCGCGAGTCCCTCGGCGCGCTGATGCGCGGTGACTCCTCCGACGGGGCCAGTTGATCCGTCGCGGACTTATCCGCGAGGACATGAGCTCGTCGGTGCCATGGTCTCGGCGGCTGATGTCGCATCCGCGCATGAACGCGTGGGGGACCGCCGCGCCGACGTCGGTGCCATGGTCTCAGGACTGATGTCGCATCCACGCATGAATGCGTGGGTACCGCCGCCGTCTCCTCGAATCCGCGGCCGCCGCGAACCTTCTCGCCCCGGCCTGTGGCGGTACGAGCACACCCGCGTTGCGCCGCGGCCGAATCCGAGGGCCTGCCGCGCGCTCCTTCGGGTCGAAGCAGGGCGGGCGTAGTTCAGTCGGTCGGAGCGGGATGGCGATGTTGATCGGTGATGTGCCAGGTGATGTCGAAGCGGGCGAGGGCATCGAGGAGTTCTTCGGCATCGAAGGCTTCGGCTACCGACAAGGTGCCGGGTTCGGTGGTTCCCTTCGCCAGTCGGAGTGCGATTTCTATCGCTGCCAGAGCTGAATCGCGATAGGAATCGACCCCGCTCACGACGCCGCGCGCCGAATGTCCGTTGGCGTCATAGGCATCCACGACTACGTCGTAGCGGAGGTCGGAGCTCGGATCGTCGGGGAGCGATTCGATGATCTCCTCGGTGAACGAACCGAGCAGGTCGAGGATGGCGGTGTCCAGCACGCCTGCCACACAGGACACATCGGTGTGTCTGGGGATCGTGAGCACCGGTGGCTGTGGGAATTTCGCCACGGCGGTGGGCGCGGTGTGACCCGGGAATGTCATCTCGGCATGACGTGCCGTGGGGCCGGTGCGCAGTTCGCCGTCCTGGAAGTGCCAGCCGCCGCTGCGGAACCAGTCGAGGCTGGCGAACACCGTTTTCGCGCTGCCCTTGGAACCGTTGCCGCCGCTTTTGCTCAGGTGGCTGAGCACGATCTCGACCGGCCCGGTCAGTCGGCGCGCGCTGAGGTGGGCGAGCAGATCGCCCGCCACATTGTTATCGGTGACGCCGGGGATCACCGTCACGCCCGCGGCCTCGGCTTGCGCGCCGTATTCGTCGAAAACCCGCTTCAGGAAAAGCTGTTCGCCGGACAGATCCGTGTAATGCGCCCCGGCCGCGATGGCTGCCGCGAGCACCGGCTCGCCATTGTCCACATACGCGGAGAGGCTGCTGATGACGACGTCCGCGCCTTCGAATGCGGCCACCAGTGCGTCGTGGTCGGTGAGTGCCGCGACTCGGATCTCGGCATCCGGCACGCCCGCGGCTACGGCCGCCGCCCGCATCCGAGATGTACTGCGACCCACCAGGATCGGGGTAATCCCGCGTCGATGCAGCTCGGTGAGCAGGTAGCTGCCGGTGTGGCCGGTCGCGCCGTAGACGGCAATCTTCGTCGTTGTCATGAATAAGATGCTATGGCTGGATCATGAGTAAAAAAATGGCTGATTGCCGCAGTTTGATGCCTGAAACGCTCACGATTCGAGAGGTATGGTGAATATGTGGATATCCTCAGCGAAACCATCGCCGCCATCCGCACCGGCAACCCGACCTCCGGCCTGTTCATCCGGCACGCACCGTGGGGCCGCGCCTATCCGGTCGTTCCCGGCGCGGGTTTCCATGTGGTGCTGCAGGGGTCGTGCCTGGTGGTGCCGACCGGCGGCGAACCGATCGCCCTCGGAGTCGGCGACGTCTTGTTCATGCCGCGTGGCGCCGACCACGATCTGCTCGACCGCCTCGACAGCCCGGTCACCGAGAAGGCACAGCCGGGGGAGCCGCGCGAGATCACCGGACCCGGCGCCCGCACGGCGCTGCTCTGCGGCGCATACGAACTGGGCAGGCAGCGCAGCCACCCGCTGCTCGACGAACTCCCCGAATTCATCCATCTCCCAGCACGTCCCGGTCGGCACCCGTCCTTGCGTGCCGCCGTGGACCTGCTCGCCGCCGAAGTCGCGGAACCGAAACAGGGCAGCGATGCCGCCGTCCCCGCCATCCTGGAGACGCTGCTGCTGTTCATCCTGCGTGCCTGGTTCGATGAGCAGGCCGTCGGCGAACCCGCCACCGGTTGGGCGGGTGCCTTCGCCGATCCCGCGGTGGCGGCAGCACTGCGTGCTGTACATGAGGAACCCGCCCGTCCCTGGACGGTCCCCGACCTCAGCGATATCGCGGGCGTCTCCCGCGCCACCCTGGCCCGCCGCTTCACCGCCACCGTCGGCGAACCACCCCTGGCCTACGTCACCCGCTGGCGCATGCTCACCGCTGCCCGCCTACTCCGCGACACCGATAGCCCACTCGGCACCGTCGCCCGAAAGGTCGGCTACACCTCCGAATTCGCCTTCGCCAAGGCCTTCAAACGCGAATACGGTCAACCCCCGGGCCAATACCGCCGCGCCGCCGACCACCCCCCACTGATCGCCGTCTAACCCCACTCGACCCCAGCACCGATAGGTCCGGTACGGAACCGGGCACCCTGTGTCGGAGCTGGGCACCCCACACACGGGGTGCCCGGCTCACACAAAGGGTGCCCAGCCGGCCGCGGGCCGGTGCGGCTGGGGGTTCAGCTGAAGGGGGTTTTGGGGCGGTCCTGGAGTTCGCCGTCGAGGTAGATGTCGACCTTCTCGTTGTAGAAGCAGGCCAGGCCCGCGATCTTCTGGCTCTCCGGGTGCGGGGTGCGGTAGCCCCAGACAATGTCCGGGTATTCCTTGCCGTCGATGTGGACAGTCCAGTATTCGGCGGTGCCTTTGTAGGGGCAGCTGGTGTGGGTCTCGGACGGTTTCAGTAGATCCAGGCGCACATCGGTCATGGGGAGGTAATACCGTGCGGGGAGGCCGGTTTCGAAGAGGATGCGGGGTGAGTGCGAGTCGGCGATGGTGGTGCCGTCGATTTCAACCCGGATATGGCGGGAGCTGGCCAGGATATCGACGCGGGTGTAGGGATCGCGCGGGTGGACGTAGACGGGCTCGTCCTCTTCGAACCATTCGTCCATGGCGTTCCAGTCCAGGCGGACCAGGTCGTTCAGTTCGGTGAACGGGGAGTCGTGATAGCGCACCGCGGCTCCGGCCGCGGTGGTGCCGTCGACGACCACGTCGTATCCGGTCGCGGTGCCGCGGCTCGGAGAATGCGCGCTGGTGCCGTTCGGCTCCAGTTTCGCGTGCAGATCCGCGACGGGCAGATAGTAGGTCGGGTAGTACGGACTTTCCCAGACCAGGACCGGCCGGACGGTATCGGCGACCAACTGGCCGCCGAGGTAGACCCGGACTCGCTTCTGGCTGGTCGCTAGCTTGACCCGGCCACGGTTCTCATCGGTCATACTCTCCGACCGTACTCCGCGATCCGGCCGGCCGATTCGGCTACCGCGACGTGGGCAGCTGCTGTGGCACCGACTGCTTCAGCGCGTCCAGCAGCTCCTTCATATCGCTTTCCATCCGAGCCAGCCGTTCGATGTCGAAACCGGCGAGCCCCGCCGCCATCGCTTCGCCGAAGGCGCCGCGGGCGCGGGTCAAGCGGGTGCGTCCGGCCGGGGTGAGTTCGACGACGACGGCCCGGGAATCATCCGGATCCTTGCGCCGGGAGGCGTATCCATCCGCGACGAGCTTGCCGATCAGCGCCGTTGCCGCCGGCTGTGAACATCGATCGATGCGAGCGAATTCGCTGACGCGCACCGCGCCGTGTTCGTCGAGCACCGCAAGTGCGCGCATCACGGCTCGCGGCAGATCGTCGCCGCTGATCACCCCGGCCAGCCGGGTCAGCCGGCCCGCGGTGACGAGAAGGTTGACCACGATGTCATCTGCTGTTGCCACCTGAGCATGCTGCACACAATATTATTGCATACGCTAACTATATATGCCAGGGCGGGCACGCGAGCCATCGAACTGCGCGAACGATAGCGCCCCGGGGGAGCGGGACTCCGCCGGGGCGTGCGACTGTCAGGTGGATTGCGTGCGCGGCCTGCGGGGTTGCCCGAACAACTGGGCATCACCGTGTGCGCGCTTGAAGAACAAATGCGCGTCGTGTTCCCAGGTAATGGCGATGCCGCCGTGTAACTGCACCATCTCGGCCACGATGGTCGTGAACGTCTCCGAACAGTGCGTCCGCGCCACCCAGACATCCTCCGCGGCGGAAGGACGGTGCTCCGCCACGGCGACCGTCGCCGCATACGATGCGGATTCAGCCGACTCCACCAGCACATACATGTCCGCCATGCGGTGCTTGAGCGCCTGAAAACTGCCGATCGGCCGTCCGAACTGCACGCGGGACTTGGCATACTCGACCGTCATTTCCAGACACCGTTGCGCGGCCCCGACCTGTTCGGCAGCCACTGCGGCCCAAGCGATCTCATGCAAGCGGGCGATTTGCGCCGGATCCGCCGAACCGAGCCGCCGCGCCGCGACCGCCGCGAACGAGATTTCGGCGAGCTTGCGAGTGGGATCCATGGTCGAGACGGCACGCCGGGTGACGCCCGCGGCGCCCGACTCGACCTCGAACAGGCCGTCCGAAGTCACCACGACAAGTGTGTCGGCGTGCAACCCGTCGAGCACGTAATGCGCTGTGCCGGAAAGTATTCCGTCCTCTGCCCGCACACCGGGCTGATCCCAGCCGGCGGTGCCGGCCCAGCACACCGCGATCGTGCGAGTGCCTTCGGCAACCTCGGGCAGCAGCCGCTGGCAGGCCTCGTCGTGACCGGACAGCAGCACCGCCTGCGCACCGAGCACGGCCGAGCCCAGCATCGGCACCCCGGCCAGTACGCGTCCCAATTCGGTTACCACCAACAGGGATTCGACCAGGCTCGCACCGAACCCGCCGTATTCCTCTGGAATCGCGAGCGCGGCGACGCCGACCTGCTCGCACAACAGCCGCCACAGCGTCTCGTCATAGCCGAGCTCGGTATCCATTGCCGCGCGCACCGCGGCGGATCCGGCGTGCTTGGTGAGCAGCGCTCGGACCGAGGCGACAAATTCCTGATGTTCGGTGCTCAGCCCACCCGTCGCCGGACCGCTACCCCGCATCGAATCGCTACGCGATGTGGTCATTTCGCACCTCGCAGGGCCCGGTCCCGAACCGCCTCGTCGCGCAGCGCGCGGGCAATCCGGGAACGATGCAGATCCGGTGTGCCCCAGGCCGACCGCAGCGCGGTCACCCTGGTCAACCACAGCGACAGGTCGTATTCGGCGGTGTACCCGATCGCACCGTGTACCTGCAGCGCCGCCCGCGCCGCCCGATAGGCCGCATCACCGCAGGCGATCACGGCCGCCGAAACATCACGGCCGCGGGTGACCTCCCCCATTGTCAATGCCGCCCGGTAGAGCAGCGGCTCGGCCAGATCCAGGCCGATCAGCACATCGGCCAACTTCTGCTTGACGGCCTGGAATTCGCCGATCGGCTTACCGAACTGCTTGCGCTGCTTGGCATATTCGGTCGCCGCGGCCAGCAGCGCCCGTCCCGCACCGAGCAGCTGCGCCGCATTGGCCAGCGCACCGGCATCGAACGCGGCCGCGACGGCCTCGAGTACCTGCTCACCCTCGGCGACAACGGCATCGGATTCGACCGCGAACAGCCGCCGCGCCGGATCGACCGATCGCACCGATCCCGCGCGATGTCCGGTGCGGAGCCGATTACCGTCGGCGATCAACACCACCTCGGCGGTGTCGGCATCCAATGCGACCGTGCCCTGCTCGGGGGAGGTGAATGCCAGCGTGCCGAGCGCTGCCCCCTCCGCGAAACCGGGCAGCCAGCGTGCGGCCGGTGCGGTGTCCGGAAGGGCCTGCAGCAGTGCGGGTATCGCGGCCGCCGTCTCGACCAGCGGTCCGGGCGCGGCGGCCCGGCCGATCTCCTGGAATGCGACGACCAGATCGATCGGCTCCGCGCCGATCCCGCCGTGCTGCTCCTCGACAGCAAGACCCAGCGCACCGGCACCGGCCAGCTGCCGGATGAGCGCGCGACCGGGCTCGGGATCGCCCGTGGCCCAGGTGCGTACGGCGGCGGGCGTCCGTCCGGCGTCGAGCAGCTTGCGCAGGCTGGCGCCGAAGTCGAGTTGTTCCGGGCTGAGCGCGAATCTCATCGGCTGGTCCCTCTCGGTAGTCCGAGCAGCCGCTCGGCGATGATATTGCGCTGGATCTCATTGGTACCGGCGTAGATCGGGCCGGATAGCGAGAACAGATAGCCGTCGGTCCACGGCCCCGACCGTTCGGCCGCACCACCGAGCACCTCCAGCGCGGTCTCGTGCATGGCGATATCCAGTTCGGACCAGAACACCTTGGTGATCGAGGATTCCGCGCCCAGCTTGCCGCCCTCGTTCAACCGGGTGACCGTGCCGAAGGTATGCAGCCGGTAGGCCTCGCTGCCGATCCAGGCGTCCACCACCGCATCCCGCTGCGCGGTATTTGTGCGGTCGCCGGTATCCAGCCACAGATCGATGAGCCGCTGCGCGGTGGCGCTGAAGCGGCCGGGGGCCCGCAGCGACAGTCCGCGCTCATTGCTCGACGTGCTCATCGCGACCCGCCAGCCGTCACCGGGTGCGCCGATCACATCGCGATCCGGCACGAAGACATCGTCGAGGAAGATCTCCGCGAATCCGGGCTCCCCGTCCAATTGTGGAATCGGCCGTACCGAAACACCATCCGCGGACAGTGGGAACATGACGTAGGTTAGTCCGCGGTGTCGCTCGGCCTCGGGATCGCTGCGGAACAGCCCGAATGCCCAGTCCGCGAACGATGCTCGCGAACTCCAGGTCTTCTGACCGCTCAACAGCCAGCCACCGGTGGTGCGCCGCGCGGTCGAGCGGATACCGGCCAGATCGCTGCCCGCCTCCGGTTCGGACCAGGCCTGCGCCCAGATATCGTCGCCGCGTGCCATCCGCGGCATGATCCGATCCAGCTGCTCCGGCGTACCGTGCTCGAAAAGTGTTGGCGCCAAAAGGAAGATGCCGTTCTGGCTGACCCGCCCCGGCGCACCCGCGGCGTAGTACTCCTGCTCGAAGAGCACCCACTCCAGCAGCGAGGCATCGCGCCCGCCGTACTCCTGCGGCCAGGAGACGACCGACAGCCGTGCCTCGGCGAGCCTGCGCTCCCATTCGCGATGCGCCTCGAACCCGGCCTTGGTATCCATCGATGGCAGCGGTTCGGCGGGCCTATTGGCGGTGAGGAATTCGCGAACTTCCCGCTGGAATTCCTGAGTCGCCTGATCGAGATCCAGATCCACTACGTTGTCCCGTTCTGCTCGGACGTCGACTCGGCGGCCGCCGTCGCGGTGGCCTTCATCGACTTGGCGTTCATACCGCCGAGCGAATCCGCGCCGACCTCGGCATTGTGCGCATGCGCGAAGTGGTGCAGGCCGAATACCGAATCCATACCCGCCCGCATGCCCATCAGATCCTCGGCCTGATTGACCGCCTTCTTGGTCAGCGCGAGCCCGAATCGCGGCATGGTGGCGATCTTTTCGGCCAGTGCGAGGGTTTCGGTCTCGAGCTGGTCGCGCGGTACGACGCGATTGACCATGCCCCATTCCTTGGCCTGCGCCGCATCGAAGCGGTCACCGGTGAACAGGAACTCCTTCGCCGCGCGCGGACCCATCACCCATGGATGCGCGAAGTACTCCACGCCCGGAATACCCATGCGCACCACGGGATCGGAGAAAAACGCGTCATCGGAGGCGATGATCAGATCACAGACCCAGGCCAGCATGAGCCCGCCCGCGATGCAGGCACCCTGCACCATGGCAATGGTCGGCTTGGGGATTTCGCGCCAGCGTCGGCACATGCCGAGGTATACCTCGACCTCGCGCGCGAAACGCTGGTCGCCGCCGACCTTGTCGACGTGATCCCACCAGAGCGCGGCCTTGTTCTGGTAGCGCACATGGTGATCACGGCCGGGAGTGCCGATATCGTGTCCGGCGCTGAAGTGTTTTCCGTTGCCCGCCAGCACGATTACGCCGACCTCGGAATCCTCGACCGCGCGCTCGAAGGCGGCATCGAGGGCGTAGGTCATCACCGAATTCTGCGCATTGCGGTAGTCGGGCCGGTTGAGCGTCACGATGGCGACCCGGCCCCGCCGCTCGTACGTGACCACGTCCGCCTCGTAGGGGATCCCGGCTTCCTCGGACATTACGACTTCTCCTCACGTAGTTCACGTTTCAGCACTTTCCCGGCGGCGCTATAGGGCAATTGGTCGCGGAATTCGATGGAGCGGGGCACCTTGAAATTCGCGAGCACGGTGCTCGCATGCGCGCGCACCTGCTCCTCGGTGAGCGCCGCACCGGGCTTGCGCACCACGAATGCCTTGCCCACTTCGCCCATTCGGGTATCCGGCACCCCGATGACCGCGGATTCGGCCACCCCGTCGAGCCGGGCCAGCGCCTGTTCCACCTCCGCCGGATACACATTGAATCCGCCGGAGATATACATATCCTTGAGTCGATCGGTGATCTTCAGATAGCCGCGCTCGTCGATCGTGCCGATATCGCCGGTGTGCAGCCAGCCTTCGGTATCGATGGTTTCGGAGGTGCTCTCCGGATCGTTGAGGTAGCCGAGCATGACATTCGGGCCGCGCAGCAGCACTTCGCCCTGCGGGCTCAGTTGCAGTTCGAAATCGGCGATCGGTCGGCCGCAGGTGCCCGCGATGGTCTCGGCATCGTCGTCCGCGCGGCACATGGTGCCGAATCCGGCGGCCTCGGACAGTCCGTAGCCGGTGATGACGACGTCGAAGTCGAGTTCCGAACGCATGCGCTCGACCAGCACCACCGGTACGGTCGCGGCGCCGGTGACGGCCACTCGCAAGGTGCTCAGGTCATAGCTGTCCCGGTCCGGGAAGTCCAGGATCGTCTGGTAGATGGTCGGCGGTCCGGGCAGTACCGTGACCTGCTCTTCGCCGACCAATCGCATGGTCACCGGCACATCGAAGGTCGCCTGCGGAATGATCGTCGCGCCGGTCACCAGGCACGCGAGAATGCCCGCCTTGTAACCGAAGTTGTGGAAGAACGGGCTGACCACGAGATATCGATCGGAGCCGTGCAGCGTGGTGCATTCGGCCCACGCCCGCACCACCGACAGCGCCTGCCGATGCGCCACCAATGTGCCCTTGCTGCGTCCGGTGGTGCCGGAGGTGAACAGGATGTCGGAAATATCCTCGGGGTCAACGGCTTCGGCGCGTTTGACGGCATCGGCCATCGGGACGGATTCGGCTATTTCCGCCAGCTGCGACCAGTTCAGCACGGTGGGATCGGCGGTATCCGACTCGACCGGAATGATCACCACTGTGTCGATCTGCAATTCCGGTGCGGCGGCGCGTAATTCGGCCAGCCGGTCCCGGCCGAGGAAGGTGCCGGCTATGAACAGTGCCTTGGCCTCGACCCGCTCCAGTACGTCGGCGGCCTCATCTGCGACGTAGCGGGTATTCAGCGGCACCAAGGCGGCGCCGGCGTAGTGGGCGCCCAGCGCGGCGACCACCCAGTGGTAGGTATTCGGCGCCCACATGGCGACCCGATCGCCCGACTGCACGCCGCGAGCGATCAGTGCTCGCGCCACCTCCTGCACCGCCGTCAGCAACTGCGCCCAGTCCAGCCGCGTCGCGCCGTCGCCGAGGGCGGGCGCGGTGCCGAAGATGCGCGCGGCATCGTGCAGTGCCATGGGTGTCGTTTGTGCAGGGGTTGTCACGGTTGTCCTCACCGTCGGCGGGGTCTTTTGCTGCTCTTGCTCGATAAAAGCGGTCGGACTCTAACAAAGCAAGTGCTTGGTAGGTTATCCTACCGGCGTGGTTGCTATCCAGACCTCAGATTCCGACACTGCCGCACAGGACGCGCGGTTTTCCGCAGAAGTGCGCGAGTGGTTGGCCGAGAACCTCGACGGCGAGTTCCGTGCGTTGCGCGGACTCGGCGGGCCCGGCCGCGAACACGAGGCATTCGAGGAACGCCTCGCCTGGGACCGGCATCTGGCCGCCGCCGGCTGGACCTGCCTCGGCTGGCCCAAGGAGTGGGGCGGGCGCGCGGCTTCGGTGCGCCAGCAGGTGATCTTCCATGAGGAATACGCCAAAGCGAATGCGCCTGCGCGGGTTTCCCATGTCGGTGAGGAACTGCTCGGTCCGACGGTATTGGCCTTCGGCACCCAGGCGCAGAAGGAGCGGTTCCTGCCGGGCGTCCGGAATGTGACCGAGCTGTGGTGCCAGGGCTACTCCGAGCCCGGCGCGGGCTCGGATCTGGCCGCCATCACCACCAGTGCCCAGCTCGACGGCGACGAATGGTCGATCAACGGCCAGAAGATCTGGACCTCGCTGGCCCATGTCGCCGACTGGTGCTTCGTCGTCGCGCGCACCGAAAAGGGTTCGACCCGACACAAGGGCCTGTCCTACCTGCTGGTTCCCATGCATCAGCCGGGAATCGAGGTCCGCCCGATCATCCAGCTGACCGGTACCTCGGAATTCAACGAGGTCTTCTTCGACAATGCCCGCACCGCCGCGGACCTGGTCGTCGGCGACCCCGGTGACGGTTGGCGCATCGCCATGGGCACGCTGACCTTCGAGCGTGGCATCTCCACCCTCGGCCAGCAGATCCGCTTCGCCCGTGAACTGGCCGATATCGAGGCATTGGCCCGTCGCACCGGCGCGGCCGACGACCCATTGATCGCCGATCGCATCGACAAGGCCTGGGTCGGCCTGCGCGTACTGCGCGCCCACGCGCTGCGCACCATGCAGGACAGCACCGCCGACGACGGTGGACAGGCCTCGGTCTCGAAGCTGTTGTGGGCCAATTGGCATCGCGGCCTCGGCGAATTGGCCATGGCCGTGCTCGGCCCCGCGGGCTTGGTGGCCGATGAACACGATCTCAACGAATGGCAGCGGCTATATCTGTTCACCCGCGCCGACACAATCTACGGAGGCTCGAACGAAGTGCAGCGCAATATCATCGCCGAGCGCGTGCTCGGCCTGCCGCGGGAGGCTCGATGAATACCGCATCGCGTAGCGATTCGATGGAGGGTGGCGGTCGGGTGACGGGTGGGCATGGACCGCTCTCCATTGCGCCGCAGCCCATTCCTGGGCACGGTCTGCTGACCGGACGCAATGCCGTGATCACTGCCGCGGCGGGCACCGGCATCGGCTCCGCCACCGCGCGCCGGCTGCTCGCCGAGGGCGCCGATGTCGTCGTATCCGACTGGCACGAGCGGCGCCTCGCCGAAACCGAGGTCGAACTGAAGGCGGAATTCCCGGAGCGCCGGGTCGCCTCGATCGCGTGCGATGTACAGCGCACCGAACAGGTCAACGAGCTGATCCGCGGCGCCGCAACGGCATTGGGGCGCATCGACATCATGGTCAACAATGCCGGACTCGGCGGTGAGACTCCGGTCGTCGATATGACCGACGAGCAGTGGGATCGCGTCCTGGACATCACCCTCAACGGCACCTTCCGCTGCACTCGCGCCGCCCTCGGCTATTTCCGCGATGCGGGCCACGGCGGTGTCATCGTCAATAACGCCAGCGTGCTCGGCTGGCGCGCGCAATACGGCCAGGCCCACTACGCCGCCGCCAAGGCCGGTGTCATGGCCCTGACCCGCTGTAGCGCCGTCGAGGCCGCCGAACTCGGCGTCCGGATCAATGCCGTCGCTCCGAGCATTGCCCGACACGCCTTCCTCGACAAGGTCAGCTCCACCGAACTGCTCGACCGACTCTCCGAACGCGAAGCCTTCGGCCGCGCCGCCGAACCCTGGGAAGTCGCCGCCACCATCGCCATGCTGGCCAGTGACTACACCACCTATCTCACCGGCGAGGTGGTGTCGATCAGCAGTCAGCGCGCCTGAGCGAGGCGACCGCGACGGCGCCCTCCACCGAGCGAACACCCAGCGCCGCAGGCGCTGCCAATGGCGCAGCGCAGTTGTGCGATCGCTTTCCGACCTCTGCCATCGGTCCGGCAAGTGGGCTTCTGATCAGGTAAAAAAGGCCGAGACGCGGCATATCCGGGTGTGCCATGCTGGGAGTGGTCGAATCCCGCACTCCCCTAAGGGGCGATGGCTATGGGGCTGGATCGCCCAGATGCCCGCGAACAACTGGAACTCGAATTGGTGCGCGAGGTCGTGCTGGCCAGGCGAAGGCTGGACAGCATGGTGCTCGCGGCGCTCACCCTCGGTGCCGAACTCATGGACCACACGTCCGAGCGCGCGACCGCGACCCGGGCCGCTCAGATTCTCGAGCAATACGCGATCGACGAGAACGAGGTCGCCCGCGATCCGCGCGGTGCGTTGCGTGCCGATATGGCGCGCGATCACGAACGCGCCTGCCGCATCGGGCTGACTGCCGCCGCGAGCGGATCCGAACGGGACCGCAGACATCGGCGGCAGACGGCACTGTTGTGTGAGGTGCGAGCGGATCTGCTCGACGTTATTCGCAAATGCCGCAAGTTCCGCTTCGATCGCGTGGCATTCGCCGACGAGATCGCCCAGGGCCTGTGCGCCGCGACGGACAAACTCGTCGTCGGCGCGGATATGGAAACCTATCGAGCCTGGCAGCGCGGCATGATCCTCGAGCTCATCGAGGAGCCGGTCCCGTTCGGCCCACCGCGCGTCATGGCCACCGTCGATGCGGGCCCGGATCGCGGTCCGCTGACCGTCGAATGGGACAGCTGTGAGCGCAGGCTCGCGCTGGTGGCGCGGATGGCACGGGCGGGCGTATCCCCGGTCGTCATCTGCGACCGACTGCTGGCGGATCTGTCGGTGTCGTCACCGCTGCGGTATTCGATGCGCTGAGAGCCACCCTAGCCCAAGCAAATGCTTGGTTGTATTATGAGCCGTGTGACCGCACCAGACGCCTCGAAATCAGCACGGCGCAATGAATTGCTCGCACTCGCGGCCCAACTGTTCGCCGAACGTGGACTGCGTGCGACCACCGTGCGTGATATCGCCGATGCGGCCGGGATTCTATCGGGGAGCCTCTATCACCACTTCGATTCCAAGGAGTCGATGGTCGACGAGATTCTGCGTGGCTTCCTCGACGATCTGTTCGGGCGGTACCGCGAGATCGTGGCCGCCGGGCTCAGTTCGCGAGATACCTTGGAGGCCTTGGTGATCGCGTCCTATGAATCCTTCGACCGCTCGCACGCCGCGGTGGCGATCTATCAGGCCGAGGCCAAGCGCCTGCGCGATTCGGAGCGGTTCACCTATATCGCGGACTACAACCGCGAATTCCGCGAGCTGTGGCACCGGGTATTGAGCAATGGCGTCGAGGACGGCAGCTTCCGGCCCGAACTCGATGTCGAACTGGCCTACCGGTTCCTTCGGGACACCGTTTGGGTTGCGGTGCGGTGGTACGAGCCCGGCGGCTCGATCACCGTCGAGAACCTCGCCAAGCAGTACCTGACCATCGTGCTCGACGGCCTCACCGTGCCATAGCCAGATCGGCGGTCGCGGGCCCTCCGTGGTTACCCGAGCTGCCGCCCCCGTGCCCGACGGGCAACACCAAGTAGGAGTTCTACATGTCAGCACCATCCGCTCGCCGTCCCTACGCCCCGCTGCGGGATGCCTTTGTGATCGATGCGGTGCGCACGCCGGTCGGCAAGCGCAATGGCGCGCTGGCCGCGGTGCATCCGGCCGATCTCGGCGCGGCCGCGCTGCGTGGGCTGCTGGACCGCAACCCGATCGATCCGGCGACAGTCGATGATGTGATCGTCGGCTGCGTCGACAATATTGGTCCGCAGGCCGGCAATATCGGCCGCACCATGTGGCTGGCCGCCGGTTATCCGGAGGAAGTTCCCGGCGTCACCGTCGACCGCCAGTGCGGATCCTCCCAGCAGGCCATCAATTTCGGCGCGCAGGCGATTATGAGCGGCACCGCCGAGGTGATCGTCGCGGGTGGTGTGCAGAATATGAGCGCCATTCCGATCTCGGCGGCCATGTTGGCGGGCAAGGAATATGGTTTCGACGCGCCGTTCGTCGGTGCGCAGGGCTGGGACCATCGCTATGGCACCGCCGAAGTTTCGCAGTTCAACGGTGCGCAGATGATTGCGGACAAGTGGAATATCAGCCGGGAAGAGATGGAGCGCTGGGCATTGCGCAGCCATGAGCGCGCCCGTGACGCCATCAAGAACGGTCGCTTCGACGGCGAAATCGTGCCGGTCGGCGATTTCTGGATCGACCAGGGGCCACGCGAGACCACGCTGGAGAAGATGGCGTCGCTGCCGGTGCTCGCCGAGGGCAGCACGCTGACCGCCGCGGTCGCCAGTCAGATCTCCGACGGTGCGAGCGCTACCCTGCTCGCCTCCGAATGGGCCGTCGAGGAATACGGATTGCGCCCGCGCGCCCGCATCCACCACGTGAGCGCCCGTGGCGCCGATCCGATCATGATGCTCACCGGCCCGATTCCGGCCACCAAGTGGGCGCTGGAGAAGACGGGTCTGACCATCGACGAAATCGATGTCGTCGAGATCAATGAGGCCTTCGCCCCGGTCGTGCTCGCCTGGCTGCGGGAGACCGGCGCCGATCCGGAGAAGGTGAACGTCAACGGCGGCGCGATCGCTCTCGGTCACCCGCTCGGTGCCACCGGCGCAAAGCTTTTCGCCACCCTGCTCAATGAGCTGGAACGCCGCAACGGCCGCTACGGCCTGCTCACCATCTGCGAGGGCGGTGGCACCGCCAACGCCACCATCATCGAGCGGCTCGGCTAGAGCCCTTCGTCAACTCTGGCTGAGTAACCAAAGGCCGCCCCCTGGAAGCGATGCCAGGGGGCGGCCTTTCGGTGTTCCCGATCGATCAGGTCGCGTTCGGCGTTGCCTTGCGATCCGCCGTGAGCGCGGCGATGGTGTCGATTCGGGTAACGGCATCGGCGACGATGCGGTCGATGAGTTCCTTACAGGAGGGCAGGTCGTCGATAATGCCGGTGACCTGGCCTGCCGCCAGTACGCCGGCCTGGGTATTGCCCTCGACGAGTCCGGCGCGCAACAGCATCGGGGTATTGGCGGCCATGACGACCTGAGACCAGCTGAGGTCCTTGGCCTTTCGCATGGCCAGACCGTCGCGGACCATGGTCGACCACTTCATGCCGGTCATATCCTTGAACTTCGCCGCATTCGAGACGGCGGCGACCAGACCGCGCCAGCGCCCCGAATGTTCCAGGCGATCGACGAGTTCGGTATTGAGCACCCGGTGCGGCATGCCGTCGACCTTGAGCGAGACCACGGTGTCCTGCAGCTGCCGCTTCAGATACTCCTGTTTGACCGTGTCGGGCACGGTGCTCTCCTTGGTCAACAGGAAGCGCGTGCCCATGGCGACCCCCGCGGCACCATAGGCCAGTGCGGCCGCCAGACCACGTCCGTCGAAGAAGCCACCCGCGGCGACAACCGGGATATCGACCGCATCCAGCACCGACGGCAGCAGCAGCGTGGTCGCCACCGGACCGGTATGCCCACCGCCTTCGCCACCCTGCACGATGACCGCGTCGGCACCCCAGGACGCGACCTTCACCGCATGCTTGGCCGCGCCGATCGACGGAATCACCACCACACCGGCATCTTTCAGCTTGGCGATGAGTTCCTGCTTCGGTGCCAAGGCGAATGACGCGACGGCCACCTTCTCGCGGATCAACAGCTCGATCCGTTCGGGCGCATCCGTGGCGTCCGCGCGGATATTCACCCCGAAGGGCTTGTCGGTATGCGACTTGGTCTTCGCGATCGCGGCTTCCAGTTCGGCGAATGTCATGGTGGCCGAGGCCAGAATCCCGAGTCCGCCGGCCTCGGCGGTCGCGGACACCAGACTCGGTCCGGCCACCCAACCCATCCCGGTCTGCACGATCGGATGTTCGATGCCGACCAGTTCGGTCAAGGGTGTCCGCAGCGCGGTCATGACGGCACCTCCGATTCCCGGACCTTCCTGGGATCGAGCACATCCCGGATCAACCGCAGCTCTTCCGAGGTCGGCAGCCGGGTCTGGCCCGCCTCGGCGAGTCCGGCGATCTCGAACGAGGTGTTCTCGGCGACCTCGTCGGCGGTGACACCCGGATGCAGACTGCGCGCCCGCATCGTGTGGTCGGGTCCCTCGAAATCGAACACGCCGAGATTGGTGACCACCCGGTGCAGGTGATGGAACCGGTACGCCGGATTGGCCGGATCGACCTTGTCATAGCCGACGCCGGAGACGATATCGACCTGATCGACGAACACCCGGCGGGTATGCCGCGAAACCCAGTAGCTGGTCGGGTGATTCATGGTGTTGCCCGGCGCACCGCGCACCCCGAACATCTGTCGGGTCGGCTGCTGCAACGGACCGAATGCCGACAGATTCTGATTGCCGAACCGATCGAGCTGATTGGCGCCCATCACCACATGGCGCCGACCGGAGGCGACCACATCGAATACCTTCCGGAACGGAATCCACCCTTCGATCGGCGCCTTACCGCCGAATGGAGGAGTGTCGGCGAAAAACAGCGCCTCGCCGTCGGAGAGCAGCAGATCCGGTTCGGTGGTCAACTTGGCAAGCCGCGCGCCGATGATCGTCATGGGCGACATCGGCGAGGCCATTATTTCGCCGGCGCCGCTGAAGATTTCGGCGCAGGCGAGCGCGCAGACCTCCGCCCTGGTGACAGTTTCTGAGGGCCCACCCGTCGCCCGACCGCCACCCCTCACGGAATCGCTTCGCGATGCTGTCATTTCTGCACCTCCTGTGCGAACTCACGAACGGCGGCCTGGTATTCGTCTTCGGAGACCGCCAGATATTTGTCGACGAACTGCTGCCAGGACTCCGGCGTCTTGGCCGACTCCACATAGTGCTTCTGGAACTTCTCGTCGCGGCCGTAGCTGTCGGCGGCCAGCGTGAAGTGCGCGCCACCGGGCGCCTCGACCACACCGTCGACCAGCATTCGGTTGAGCAATAACGACTGCAGTGGAACGGCTTTCACCAATTCCTCGGTCTCCACCACGCGCTCCACCGATACATAGCGGCGTTCGGCGGCCAGGCAGTACAGATCGTCGAAGTACGGATCGACGCCCGTGTAGGCGGCATTGCCGTGTCTGTCGCCGATATTCAAATGCACGAGCGCCGCATCGAGATGCAGCGCGGGCATCGCGATCAGCGTCTCGGTGCGGCCGTCGCCGTCCGAGTACGGCGAGGTGACGGTCTTCAGTTCGCCATCCCAGAAATTCACGACATCGGATCCGAGTCCGGCGCGGATCGGCAGGAACGGCAGACGCGCGGCCGCCGCTTCCAGTCCGCACTTCAACATGCCCTCGTCCATCTCCCGCGCGACCAGGGCGCCGGAGGTGCGTGCCTTGGCGAACCACGGATCGTAGAACGGCGGCGAATCCAGCGAGACGAAGCCGTAATACGCCTTGCGCACCTTGCCAGCCGAACACAGCAGACCGAGATCCGGTCCGCCGTAACTGACCACGGTCAGATCGGTGATATCCGAACGCAGGATGGCCCGCACCAGCGCCATCGGCTTGCGCCGCGAGCCCCAGCCGCCGATGCCGATGGTCATACCGCTGCGCAGTTCGCCGACGACCTCGTCGAGCGACATTCGCTTGTCCCGCATCAGTTTTCCTTGCTCTCTTCCTTGCGCGCGGCCAGATCGTCGTCGAACCGCGCACGGATCTCATCGGCGACACCGGCCAGATTCAGTTCGAAGGTGAAGCCCTGCTCGTAGCGGTAGCTGCGGTGCACGTCCTGTACATCGATGCCATTGAGCGCCCGCTTGGCCGCCCGGATCACCCGGCTGTCCTTGGCGGCGATGTTCTTGGCTACCTCCAGCGCGGCGGCGTCGAGTTCGGCGCGTGGGACGACCTGGTAGACCGAACCGAAGTGCTGCAACTGCTGAGCGGTGATGGTGCTCGCGGTATAGAACAGTGCGCGCATCAGATGCTGCGGCACCAGCCGGGACAGATGGGTGGCCGCGCCGAGCGCGCCGCGATCGACCTCGGGCAGTCCGAAAGTCGCGTCATCCGAGGCGATTACGACATCGGCATTGCCGACCAGGCCGATGCCGCCGCCGAGGCAGAAGCCCTGCACCGCCGCGATCACCGGCACCGGGCAATCGTAGACGGCCGCGAAGGCCTCGAAACAGCCGTGATTCGCATCGATCAGCGCCTGATGGCCGGGGGTGCGCTGCATCTCCTTGATATCGACACCGGCATTGAACCCACGGTTCTCGGCGCGCAACACGACCACTTTGGTTTCCGGATCGCGTCCGGCCGCGCGGATCTCATCCGCGAGTGTGAACCAACCGTCGGACGGTATGGCGTTGACCGGCGGATAGTCGACCGTGACCACGGTGATGCCGGTTGATTCGGAGTGACGGTTGATCCCCATCGCATGTCCCATCGTGTGTGTCGAGGTGTCGACGTCCAACTCTTTCGAGCGACCTGCAAGCAGTCGCTACGCCGATCTTTTCGAGCGACCTGCAAGCAGTCGCTACGCCGATCTTTTCGAGCGACCTGCAAGCAGTCGCTACGCATTGGCAAAGCAAGCAGTTGCTTGGTAGGTTAGCACGGTGGCACTCGAAATAGACCTCACCGGCAATGTCGTCTTGGTTACCGGCGGTGTGCGCGGGGTCGGTGCGGGCGTCAGCAGGGCCTTCCTGGCGGCGGGCGCGACTGTCGTCGCCTGCGCGCGACGCCCCGGCGACGAGCCGGTGCGATACGAGGGCCGGGAGATCGAATATCTGCCCTGCGATGTGCGTGATGCCGACGCCGTGCAGGGACTGGTCGACGCGATCGTCGCGCGCCACGGCCGCCTCGATCATCTGATCAACAATGCGGGCGGTGCCCCGTTCGCCCTCGCTGCCGATGCGAGCAAGAACTTCCACAGCAAGATCGTCGAACTGAATCTGCTCGCGCCCCTGCTGGTCTCGCAGGCCGCCAATGCGGTGATGCAGCAGCAGCCGGGTGGCGGCTCCATTGTCATGGTGTCCAGCGTGAGCGGTCACCGGCCGTCACCGGGTACCGCCGCCTACGGCGCGGCCAAGGCGGGCATCGACAGCCTGACCTCCTCGCTCGCCGTCGAATGGGCGCCGAAGGTGCGGGTGAATTCACTGGTCGTGGGCCCGGTCGTCACCGAACTGAGCGAACTGCACTACGGCGATCAAAACGGTATCGACGCCGTCGGCGCGACCATCCCGCTCGGTCGGATGGCCCGCCCCGAGGACATCGGCCGCTGCGCGGCATTCCTGACCTCATCCCTGGCCGCCTACGTCAGCGGTGCGACGCTGTTGGTGCACGGCGGCGGCGAGCGTCCGGCATTCCTCGCGGCAGCTAATGCGAATCTCGGCGAGCAGACGGCTCAGGCCTGAACAATCGAATCGAAAACGAAGAGGACACAACAGGTTATGGACACCGAGCAGATCTGCGCGGGGCGCATTGTCATCGTCACCGGCGCCGGCCGCGGTATCGGCCGGGCGCATGCGCTGGCCTTCGCCGCCGCCGGAGCCCGGGTGGTCGTCAATGATCTCGGCTCCGCGCTGGACGGCGCGGCGACCGGTGAGACGCCCGCGGAACAGGTCGTCGCCGAGATCAAGGCCCTCGGCGGCGAGGCCGTCGCCAATGGCGACGATGTCGCGGACTGGAACGGCGCCCGCAATCTCATCCACCAGGCCATCGATACCTTCGGCGGCCTGGATGTGCTGGTCAACAATGCCGGTTTCGTGCGCGACCGCATGTTGGTGAACCTGGGTGAGGACGAATGGGATGCGGTGGTCCGGGTCCATCTCAAGGGCCACTTCGCGACTATGCGCCATGCGATCGAGTACTGGCGGGGCGAGTCCAAGGCGGGCCGCCCCGTCGATGCCCGCATCATCAATACGAGCTCCGGTGCGGGCCTGCAGGGCAGTGTCGGCCAGAGCAATTACGGCGCTGCCAAGGCGGGTATCGCCGGGCTGACTCTCACCGCCGCCGCCGAATTCGCGCGCTACGGCGTCACCGTCAATGCCATCGCCCCCTCCGCCCGCACGCGCATGACCGAAACCGTCTTCGCCGAAACCATGGCCGCCCCTGAGGACGGCTTCGACGCCATGGCGCCGGAGAATGTGTCGCCGATCGTCGTCTGGCTCGGCAGTGCGCAATCCGCGGCCGTTACCGGTCGAATGTTCGAGGTCGAGGGCGGCAAGGTCGCACTGGGCGACGGCTGGCGGCACGGCACCGCCGTGGATGGCGGTGCCCGCTGGAACCCGGCCGAACTCGGCCCGGTGGTCGCCGATCTGATCGCCGAGTCGGTCCCGCCGGAGCCGGTGTACGGCGCCTGAGCGCCGAATCACCGCGGTAGCGCCGAGTGGCTGTTGTCAAGGCCGCTCGGCGATTGCCCGACCCAAAGTAAATCGGTACGTCTGTACCATTTTCTCGTTGGTGCGGTGCGGTCACGTCGGCGCGTCCCTCAATTCGTGTTCGGGTCGTGCCGTGCGCCGATACAGTCGCCCGGTGGGTCCGGCGCCAGACGACTGGACCGACCCGCGTTCCACCGTGGGGACGTTCTTTGCACGTCGGCGCGCAGCGACATACGTACTGGTCTGCCCTTTTTCGCTCGGTACGTGTCGGGGGATCGGCGCGGAAATGTGTTCGGGATTACAGCTGGACCTCCGAAGATATGCTCTGGGCGGTCGACCGAGAACGGGCGCACGGCCGGTCGGGCGTGTCGAATGCCGGGCGTGGCCCGAGCCACTGCGCGGATTTGGGCTGAGGTTTACTATGGGCTCCCGTTCGTCAAAGTCCCGGAACTGAGGTGTTGCGACCGGGCAGAAGATCTGCGCTATATCGATGAGGGGAAGGCTGGCGCATGGCCGTTGGTCGCACGTCGCGTGTGGTTGCAGTACTTGCGACTGTCGCTGGCTTTGCGCTGCTCGGAGGTGTTTCGGCCGCGGCACAGCCCGGCGGCGCCTGTCCGCAGTGTGCGGATGCGAATAGTCCGACGCCGGATTCGAACGGCGATGTCTGGATGCCGCTGACGATTCCGGGTCAGTCGAATGTCAGTTCGCCGGTCGATCCGACCGCCGCCCCGGCTGGTGTGCGCCCAGTCGCCGGTCTCGGCTCGGCAGCGGCTGGTTCGGCTGCGCTCGGCGCGACGGGCCTGCTCGGCGCACTTCTCGGTGGTGGCTCGGTAGGCGTCGGCACCATCATCGGCACCGGCTCGGCCGGGGTAGCCACCATTTTGGGTACCGGCTCCGCCGCGGTCGGCTCCGCGGCCGCCGGGACCGGCTCGGCAGCGCTCGGCGCCGGCTCGGCGATACTCGGAACCGGTTCTGCCGCAACCGGTTCCGCAGGTTCGGCACTCGCGGTTACCGGTTCTGCCGCGGTCGGTTCGGCCGGTGTCGGTGCCGCGGGCGTCGGTTCGGCCGCAACCGGTTCCGCCGCTGTGGGTTCGGCGGCCGTCGGTTCCGCGGCGGTGGGCTCCGCCTCGCCGCTGCTGCTGCTCTTGATCCCGTTGCCGACACCGCCCGCGCCCGCCGTTCCGCCCGTTCCGATCATCGTTCCGCCCGCACCACCGGCACCGGCCGCACCGCAGATCGCGCCGGTCCCGGTGGCCGGGCCGCCCGCGCCGGCTCCGGAGCAGGCACCGGTGCTATCGCTGCCTGCGCCGCCCGCGGCATCGGCCGAGCCGAATCCGGACGTCCGTGCGACCAGTGCCGACGACGGCCTGCCGAAGCCCAACGTACTCGGCGTCGTCGGCGGCTTGATCGCGCTCGCACTGGCCGGAACCGGTTCCGGTGCAGTGAGTTTCCAGAGCGCGTCGGCCGCACAGGCCCGCATCGACGCCGCTCGTGCCGAATTCTTCGGACCGAGGACGTAAGGGGGCGTTCGATGAGTGAAAGCAGAACGCACAGCGGCCTCCGGGCCTACCGCCGGGTCGCGGCGGCGGTCGACGCGGTATGCGCGGTCGCCGCGGATTCCGATGCGACCACCCTCGAGGAGGTCGTCGCCTCCATTGCCAGCGAGCGGCGTCGCGAGATCGAAATCGCCAGTGCCCAACTGGGTCCCGGGGTCTGTGGCCAGCGCCGTTTCTATCCGGACCGCGATGTCATCGTGCTCGCCGCCGCGCTGCCGAGCCGCGACCACACGCTCGCCCACGAATTGGGCCATATCGTCTTCGATCACGCGGGTGCGCCCGCACCGGAGGTGACGCTGGAGGCCAGCGACGATCTCATCGCCTACATGCTCAGTCAGCGGGCGCATCAGCAGATCGTCGACGACGGCGCGGACGAACTCGCCGAATGGGAGGCCGAAACCTTCGCCGCCATGTTGATGACCCGACTCCGCGTATTCAACAGCCGGGGCGCAGGCGTCTCGGTCCTTCGATTCGATGAGGCGCTGGGATGACCCTCTGGTTGACGGCCATGCTGGTCTGGGTTGCCGCCGGTGCGCGTGTGGGGCGTGTGCTGGTGAAGCCCGCGACGACCGCCAGGGTGGCGATTGTGGTCGCGGTCGCCGCGGTCGCACTCGCGGCCACCGTCGCGGTTCCCGAGATCGCGCTGGCGCTGGACAATCTGCTGCCGCGCGGTCTGCATTCGGGCCCGCTCGCCGACGGCGTCGTCGCCTCGGCGTGGATCCTCTTCGCGACCGCGACCTCCGTAGTCGCGGCGGCGGCGTGGCCGGTCGTTTCGCGCAGTAATCTGCGCCGGATCGCCTTCGTCGGCTATGGCCTCGGCGTGCTCGCGATGGCGGTGAATCTGTTCTGGTCCACCACTTTCGGCTGGATAATCGTCGCACTCGGCTGCGTTTTCATCGTGGTCACCGGCGTGCGCAATCTGGACTGGACCACCCTCGGACGCGGTATCGCTATCTACACCGCGGGCACCGCGGTTGTCGCGGTGCTCGCGGTGCTGCAGGTCCGCCGGGCCTGCATCGATGCGTCGCCCGCGAAGGCCGGTGAGCCGGACTGGGCCTGGCCGATCTGGGCGGCGGCCGCGCTGCTCATCGCGTTCGGCGCGGTCTGGATCGTGGTGGAGTTGTGGGTGCGCGCGCGAATTCTGTTGCGGCAGACCAAGGTTCTGCACCGCATCATGGTCGGCCGGTTTCCGGAGGTGGTCGCCCACGGCCAGCCCGGTACGTCGACGCAGCTCAGGGCATCCGATCAGGTCGCGCAGATCATGGACGCGCTGTATCTGCAATCCGGCGGTGGTGTCGAATTGGTCGCCGCGGGGCCGCCGCCGCCACTGGTATCGGCGCGTGCCGACCGAGTTGCGCAGTGGGCGCGAAACCCATTGGGCGATGTAGTAGTCGACGCGCGGTGGATTGCTCCGCCCGAGGGCATTAGTCCCCGCGGTTGGGTCCAGGCAATCGCGCGTGCCTACGAAGCGGGTGCCGGAGCTGCTGCCCGTAATTGATCGAGTAACTTCGAAACCGATCAGTCCGAAGCATTCTGAAGGGCCCGCCCTGGGTATTCAATTTGGTTGACATAGCAAGGAATCCGGCAAGGATGATGGCCATGCCGGATTCCATGTGTCTACCGATGTATCCGCACAACTGATTTCGTCACAACCCGCTGACTGAGGCGCGCTTTTATCGCAACCCTGCGTTCATCGCCAAGCCCATAATTTTATGGGTGACGCGGATGCGACGAAGTCGATAAGCATCCATGCCCATGACGCAGTACGGTGCGACCCTCTGGGCCGCACCGTACTGCGCTGTGAGAGAACCTATTCGGTACCGTCCGGAGGAATTTCGGGCAAACCCTCGCTTGCCCGCAACTTCTCCGCCATGGAGGTGAGGAGGTTCTGTGATTCTTCGGACAGATCGAACGCCCTACTCGACAACCGTCGCAGTCCATAGCCCTGCAGCTGGGACAGCAACTCCAGATCGTGATCGATCTTGGCGGCATAGATGTCGTTGAAGAAGTAGTCCGGCTTGACCTTGAAGAACTTGGCCAGTGCAGCCACCGTTTCGTCCGACGGGTTGGTCCGCTGTCCCGACCGCAACTGCGAGAGGTACGGTTTCGAGATCGGATGCCCGGAGGCCGTCAGCGCAGCCGCAACCTCCGCGTTGGTGTGCGGCTTGCGCCCCGGGGGATGCACGGTTTCGAACAGCTTGTTCAGCCGCGCCGCGAAATCAGCCATTGTGAGCCGCCCAATTCCCTTCGCTGTACTAACAGTCGTTATCTCGGATACGTATCATTGATATTAGCGGCTCAGTAACTGAAAACCTACGCCTGATTCGGGATTTCCTTGAAGCTTCTAGGTGCCGCTCCGGGGAAGGCACTGCGACGGTCGCGTTTGCGGGTCGCGCCAACGGCACTTGAGAACAGGTGGCGTGCACCGGTTCTGGCCCGTCGCGAGGGTCTTCCCCGTCGAGTCCATGATAGCGAAAAGATAGCTGATGGGTCATCTACGTGTCTGCGCTGGTCTTTGTGTGGCGTACGACACGTTTTGAGCTCTTGGGGATGAACGTTCAACTTATGGGGCAGAATTGGTTGAAAGTGCTACAACCTCTCGATGATGGTGCCTGTCGCCAATGCACCACCCGCACACATGAGCACCATCGCGGTGCTACCGCCGGAACGCTCGAGTTCGTGCAAAGCCGTTGTGATGAGCCGAGATCCGGTTGAACCCACGGGATGTCCGAGGGCAATCGCGCCCCCGTTTACATTGACGCGGTCCATGTCTGGTTCGTGTACAGAGGCCCACGAAAGTGCCACTGCCGCAAAGGCTTCATTGATCTCGAAAAGGTCGATATCGCCGATATTCATTCCGGAGCGTTCGAGCAGCCGGGTGCATGCCTGCACCGGACCGTCGAGGTGGAATTCCGGCTCCGCGCCGACGAGCACCTGGGTCACGATGCGGGCGCGCGGGCGCAAACCCGCTCGCTGCGCGGCCTTTTCGTCCATCAGCAGCACCGCAGCCGCGCCATCGGAGATCTGCGAGGAGGTGCCCGCGGTATGGATGCCGCCCTCCAGTACCGGCTTCAGCTTGGCCAGCCCCTCGGGGGTGGTGTCACGCAGGCCCTGATCCCTTGTCACGTCGAGCTTTTCGCCGGTGAGCTTGCCTTCCTTATCGACGGCGGGCGCCGTCACGGTGAGCACTTCGCGGTCGAAGCGCCCCTCGGCCCAGGCCTGGGCGGCCAGCCGCTGCGAGCGGACACCGAGTCCGTCGAGATCGTCGCGAGTGAAGCCGCGCCGCTTGGCAATACGCTCGGCCGCCTCGAATTGATTCGGCAGATCGATATTCCAGGAGGCTGGTCGGCGCGGGCCCGCGTTCTCGCCGACGTTGGCGCCCAAGGGAACTCGGCTCATCGCCTCCACGCCGCAGGCCATACCGATATCGATGGCGCCGGTCGCGATCAGTCCGGCGATCAGATGGTTGGCCTGCTGCGCCGATCCGCACTGCGCGTCGATGGTGGTGGCGCCGACTTGCCACGGCAGTCCGGCGTGCAGCCATGCGACGCGGGTCACGTTGTTGGACTGTTCACCGGCCTGGGTGACGCAGCCGCCGATGACCTGCTCCACCGCCGCGGGATCCAGATGTGCCTTCTCGAGCAGTCCGCGCTGGGCGAGGCCGAGCAGTTCGGCGGCGTGCAGTCCGGCGAGCCAGCCGCCGCGCTTGCCAATGGGGGTGCGTGCGGCCTCGACGATGACGGGTGTGCCCATGTCCAACCTTTCCTCTGGGACAGAAACTGAAACGTGTGTTCACAGATGCCTGCGCAGAATCTGTCCTGTTCTTCCCTCATTATGCAGCCTATGCTTGAATGATTGTAGAACGTGTTTCAGTTTGTCGAAGGAGACATCTGGTGGTAGACCAGCGGAATGCCCGGCCGAATCTGCCGGATGGGTTCGATGTCACGGACCCGGACATTTACGCCGAGCGGGTTCCGGTCGAGGAGTACGCCGAACTGCGTCGTACCGCACCGATCTGGTGGAACCCACAACCCGCCGAGGTCGGCGGCTTCCATGACGACGGCTTCTGGGTGGTGAGCAAGCACGCGGACGTCAAGGAAGTATCGCGCCGCAGCGAGGTGTTCTCCACCTTCGAGAACACTGCCATCCCGCGCTTCAACGACGACATCACCCGCGAGCAGATCGAACTGCAGCGCTTCGTCCTGTTGAATATGGACGCGCCGCAGCACACCAAACTGCGCAAGATCATCTCCCGCGGTTTTACCCCGCGCGTGATCAACGGTCTGAAAGCCGAACTCAAGACCAGGGCCGAGGCCATCGTGAAGGAGGCGGTGGAGAACGGCACCGGTGACTTCGTCACGCAGGTCGCCTCCGAACTGCCGCTGCAGGCCATCGCCGAGCTGATCGGCATCCCGCAGGAGGACCGCAGGAAGGTCTTCACCTGGTCCAACGATATGACCGGCTACGACGATCCGGAGAGCACGGCGGATCCGGTCGCCGCCTCGGCCGAGGTGCTCGGCTATGCCTACCAAATGGCCGCGGCCCGTAAGGAATGCCCGGCCGACGATATCGTGACCAAGCTGATCGAGGCCGATGTCGACGGCGATGAGTTGACCCCGGAGGAATTCGGCTTCTTCGTGATCATGCTGGCCGTCGCGGGCAATGAGACGACCCGCAATGCGATCACCCACGGCATGGCGGCCTTCCTGGAGCATCCGGACCAGTGGGAGTTGTTCAAGAAGGAGCGCCCGGCCACCGCCGCCGACGAGATCATCCGCTGGGCCACCCCGGTCACCTCGTTCCAGCGGACCGCGCTGGAGGACACCGAACTCGGTGGCGTGCAGATCAAGAAGGGGCAGCGGGTGGTCATGCTCTACCGCTCGGCCAACTTCGACGAGGACGTCTTCGAGCACCCGGAGAAGTTCGACATCATGCGAAAGGACAACCAGCACTTGTCCTTCGGCGGTACCGGCGCGCACTTCTGCATCGGCGCGAATCTGGCGCGGATGGAGGTCGATCTGATCTTCAACGCCATTGCCGACGCCATGCCCGATATCACCAAGCTCGGCGATCCCAAGCGGCTGCGCTCCGGCTGGCTCAACGGGGTCAAGGAATTCCAGGTCGACTACAAGGCCTCGGGCTGTCCGGTCGCGCACTGAACCGCCGGGGATCCAGGCTTGTGTCGGCAGCCTGGTCCCCGGCATTCGGTGACAGACAAGGGCCCCCGCACCGGTTTGCCCAATAGCCGGTGCGAGGGCCCTTGTTGTGCTGCCCCCGAGGGGAGAGGCAGCGCGCTCAGGTAATCGGCTTGGCCGTAGCCATTGCGCGGTCGACCTCCCAGAAGGCCCGCAGCGCGGCGATTTTGCCCGATTCGTCGACCTTGTATGTGAACACGCCCTCGGCATCGATCTGATGCCCGCCCATCTTGGTGCGGATCAGACCGGTGAAGGCGATCTCGTTACCGCAGGCGAAGGAGTCCTCGAACAGGAACTCGATCGAATCGGTCTTCGCGATCGCCATATCCCAGAAAGCCGCGATCGCCTCCTTGCCGCGATGGCCCTTGCCCTCCGGATCGAAACCCGAAGGGCCGATGGGATCTTCGACAATGCCGTCGCTCGCGAACAGTTCGACCCAGGCCTGCTTGTCCTTGGCCCGCACCGCGGCCTGCGAGGCGAGTCCGGCGGACCGTGCTGGATGTTCGGAATTGCTCATACGCGTGCCTTCGCGACGATGGGTTCCTCGATATTCTTCGCGGCAAACCGGCGCAATGACTCCTGTTTGGCCGCCAGCTCACCGTCGAAGCCGATGCCATCGGCCAGCCACGGGACCACGATCGCATCGGTCACCCCGGCATCGGCCAGATCCTGATATCCGGAGCGGCCGAACTTGTCGATGCACACCGCCTGAATCTCGAAGGGTGCACTTTCCTTGCCGAATTCAGCGCGCAGCTCATCGAGCTTGCCGATGGTGGCGCGCAGTTCGTCGTAGGTCATCATCGCCGAGGTCCAGCCGTCACCGACCTTGGCCGCCCGGCGCAGTGCCGGGGCGGTGTGGCCGCCGATGTAGAACGGCACCGGTTCGCTCGGCGCCGGGCTGATCTGCAGTGGATCGAAATCGAAGAACTTCCCGTGGTACTCGACCATGCCGCCGCCGAGTACCAGCTTGATGACCTCGATCATCTCGTCGACCCGTGCGCCGCGATCGGCGTAGGGCACCCCGCACCATTCGAATTCCTCAGGCGCCCAGCCGATTCCGACGCCGAACCCGAACCGGTTACCGGACAGGTTGGCGACGGAGCCCACCTGTCGCGCGAGCAGCAGCGGATTGCGCGAACCGAGCTTGAGCACGTTGGTGTAGAAGTGAATTCGGCTGGTCACCGCGGCCATGGCGGTCGCGCCGATCAGCGGGTCGACCCACGGCGTCTCCGGGCCCCAGAAGCGGCTGCCGTCGGCGGTGTAGGGATACTTCGCCGCCGCCGACTTCATGTAGAACAGTGAGTCCGGCAGAGCGATCGACGAAAATCCGCACTCCTCGGCGGTTTTCGCCAGTTCCGGCAGCTGCTCCAGCGGACTCAGCGCGATACCGACGGTAAACTTCAGCGGGGTCATCGGCTGGGCTGCTCCGAGCCGACCACCCACATCGAGAAGTACTGCGACCCGCCGCCATACGCGTGTCCGAGCGCCTTCTTGGCATTCGCGACCTGGTAGTCCCCGGCCCGGCCCATGACCTGTTTGGCGGCCTCGGCGAATCGAATGAGGCCGGAGGCGCCGATCGGATTCGAGGACAGCACGCCGCCGGACGGATTGACCGGCAGGGTGCCGCCGATCTCGGTCTCGCCCTTATCGGTGAGCTTCCAGCCGTCGCCCTGCGGGACGAAGCCGAGGTTCTCCAGCCACATCGGCTCGAACCAGGAGAACGGCACGTAGATCTCGGCGGCATCGATTTCATTGAGCGGATCGGTGATTCCGGCGGCCTGCCACAGTGCGGCCGCGGCATCCTGTCCGGCCTGTGGATTGACCTGGTCACGCCCGGCGAAGGTGGTGGGCTCGGTGCGCATGGCGGTGCCATGCACCCACGCGACCTTCTTGCCGGTGGCCTCGACGGCCTTCGCGGCTTCCTCGTCACCGATCACCAGGGCACACGCGCCGTCCGAGGACGGGCAGGTCTCATCGAATCGGATGGGATCCCACAGCATCTGGGAGGAGAGCACCTTCTCCAACGTGATATCGGGCTGGTGCAGATGTGCCAGCGGGTTCTTGGCGCCATTGCGGCGATCCTTCACCGCCACGAGCGCGCCGATATGGCTCGGTGCATTCGACCGCCGGATGTAGGAACGCACGTGCGGGGCGAAGTAGCCGCCCGCACCCGCGCCGACCGGCATGGTGAAGGGCACCGGAACGGACAGCGCCCACATGGCATTCGATTCCGACTGCTTCTCCCAGGCAATGGCGAGTACGCGCTTGTGCACCCCGGCCTGCACCAGATTGGCGGCGACGATACCGGTGGAGCCGCCGACGGATCCGGCGGTGTGCACTCGGAGCAGCGGCTTTCCGGTGGCGCCCAAGGCATCCGCCAGATACAGCTCGGGCATCATGACGCCCTCGAAGAAGTCCGGCGCCTTACCGACCACCACCGCATCGATATCGGCGATGGTGAGTCCGGCATCGACGAGTGCGCGGTCGATGGCCTCGCGACACATGCCCGCCATGGACACATCGGTTCGTTTCGTCACGTGATGGGTTTGTCCGGTGCCGAGCACCGCAGCGGGGAAACGCCCGCCCGTCGCCCGACCACCACCCCTCATCGAATCGCTGCGCGATACTGTGTTCATCTCGCCTCCGAATCCAAAACGGCTACCAAGTTCTGTTGCAGGGCCGGACCGCTGCTGGCATGGGCGAGCGCCCGATTCGCGGTGCCCGCGATAATCGCCTCGGCCGCGAAACCGATGCGTTCCAGACCCGCCGCGAACATCGGATTCCCGGCGAGAGCGCCGCCCGACGGATTCACCTCGGTCTCGGGCCGCAGGCCGATGGCCTCGGCGAGGATCAGCTGCTGATGGCTGAATTGCGCATGCAGTTCCGCGATATCGAAACCGCTGGTATCGCCACCGGTAACCGTCTGCGCCGCGGCCGAAGTCGACGGGGATACGGTCAGATCTCGGGCTCCGAGATTGGGGGTGTCCACCCGATGTGCCATACCGGTGATCCAGGCCGGACGTTCGCACAGTTCGCGCGCCCGGTCGCCGACCGCGAGCACGATGGCGGCCGCCCCGTCGGTGACCGGTGCGACATCGTGCGCGCGCAGCGGGTCGGCGACATACGGTGTGGCGAGCAGGCTTTCGATATCACCGGAATCACCGGCGGCCACCGCCGCCATATCGCGCTCGGTCCAACGGCCCGCGTCCAGTCCGGCCTGTGCCTGCAGACCCGCGATGGACAGTGCGTCCGGCCACAGCGGAGTGACCAGATACGGATCGAGCTGCATGGTCAGAACCTGACGCAGCGTACCCGCGGAGGACTTGCCGAAGCCGTACACCAGTGCCGTCTGCGCCTGGCCGGAGCGGAGTTTGACGAATGCCTCGTAGAGCGCCCAGGCGGCGTCCATTTCGACATGCGATTCGTTGATCGGTGGCACCGCGCCGATGGCGTCGACCGCTGAGATGAACGAGAAGGGCCGGCCCGCAAGGTAATCCGAGGAACCGGAACACCAGAAGTCGATATCGGACTTGGTAATGCCGAGTCGGGCGTAGAGCTGCTGGAAAATGGGCACCAGCATCTCGACACCATTGGTGGTGCCGAAGGTCTCCGGCACATGCGGTGCGTGGGCGAAGCCCACAACCGCGATGTCGCAAGGGGGACGGTAGCCGTCGGAGGCGGGGTGGGTAGGCAGAGCGTTGTTCGTCAACGTGGCCTCTCAGAGGTGGTGCTTATAGGTCTCGTAGTCGGCATCCGGCTCGCCGGTGGGGCGGAAGTGGTCCACATTGCTGAGCCCGAAGCCCCACTCCTCGCGTGGTTTCCACACCGCCTCCACCCGCATGCCCATCCGCACCTCGCTCGCCTCACAGCCGAGCACCAGGTGCAGCACCGGGATATCGGCGCCGTCGAGCAGCACATATGCCGCGACGTACGGCGGCTTGATCCGCTGGCCGAGGAACGGCACATTCACGATGCAGAAGGTGGTGACAATGCCGCGGTCGGGCAGTTCGACGATTTCGTCGGTCGGCCTGCCGTCGGTCGGATTGGCGCCGCGCGGCGGGAAGTACACCTTGCCCGCGGCATCTGTGCGTCCGCCGAGCAGCTTGCCTTCGGCCAGACCGCGCAGGTAGACGGTCTCCTGCGGCGATGCGCTGTGCAGGTAGTGCAGGTCGACCGGGGTGATGAGCACCTCGATCGGCTCACCGTCCGCGTCGGCTTCGGCCGGCGCGGTGGAAGTCTCGCCCGGTTCGAAGCAGGCGATGTCCTTGATGCTGCCGATGGTTTCGTCGGCCCAGCGCGCGACCACACGCATGCCGGAGTGGATGTCCTCGGGCGCGGCGACATCGACGGCGTGCAGCAGTGTGGTGTCCGCGCCGTCGAGCTTGATCAAGGCATAGGCGAACGGGCGGTCGAACGGCTGACCGGGCAGCGGATCGCGTACGAAGGTCCACGACTGGACGGTGCCGGTATCGGCCACATCGACGAATTCGGTCAGCGGTGCGGAGGTGACCGGATCGTATTCCGGCGGCGGCACCAGCACCCGCCCGTCCGAGCCGCGCACGCCCACGATCCTGCGGGCGCGCAGCTTGGCCAGGAAGGTGCCGATGATCGGTCCGACCGATCGTGTGTAATCGAATTGCACCCGCAGGGGTGCGCTGAGTACATCGGGTCCGGTGTCCAAATCCGACCCTCGCTCATCCGTGATTGTGCCGGATGCGGTATGCCCGCCCGTCGCCCGACCACCACCCCCCATGGAGTCGCTCCGCGACGCAGTATTTTCTTCAGCCACGAAATCGAGTAGAACAGGTTCTTATTCTGGTGGCAAGAAGTTGCTGGTTCTTTCGAGCGACCTGCAAGCAGTCGCAGCGGTGGAAAGAGGTCTCCCATGAAGTTCGGATTGCAACTCGGGTACTGGATGGCGCAGCCGCCGCAGAATGCCGGTGAGTTGGTGGTCGCCGCCGAGGCGGCCGGATTCGACGCGGTTTTCGCGGCCGAATCCTGGGGCTCGGATGCCTTCGGGCCGCTGATGTGGTGGGGCTCGTCGACGACTCGGGTGCGGCTGGGCACATCGGTGGTGCAGCTGTCGGCTCGCACGCCCGCCGCGACGGCCATGCACGCGCTGACGCTCGACCACCTCAGTGGCGGGCGGGCCATCCTCGGGCTCGGTGTCTCGGGACCGCAGGTGGTCGAGGGCTGGTACGGGCAGCCGTTCGCCAAGCCGCTGCAGCGCACCAGGGAGTACGTCGGAATCATCCGCCGCATCTTGGAGCGGCAAGCGCCGGTCACCAATGACGGGCCGCAGTATCCGCTGCCCTACACCGGGCCGGGTTCGACCGGGCTCGGTAAGCCGCTCAAGCCGATCGTGCACCCGCTACGAGCGGATATGCCGATCTGGCTGGGTGCGGAGGGGCCGAAGAATGTGGCGCTGACGGCCGAGATCGCCGACGGCTGGCTGGCGATCTACTACGCGCCGCGGCTGGCCGGGATGTACAACGACTGGCTCGACGAGGGCTTCGCCAGGGCGGGCGCGCGGCGTTCACGGGACGATTTCGAGATCGCGGCGAGCTGTCAGGTGGTGATCACCGATGATCCCAAGAGCGAGCTGGAGCGGATGCGCTGGATCATGGCGCTCTACATCGGCGGCATGGGTGCGCCGGAACTGAATTTCCACGCGCAGGTGTACCGACGCATGGGCTATGAGCGCGAGGTCGACGAGATCGGCAGGCTGTTCCAATCCGGGAAGAAGGCCGAGGCCGCCGCGATGGTGCCGGATGAGCTGATTCTGGATACCGCGATCATCGGCGACGAGGAGCATGTGCGTAAGCAACTCGGGGTCTGGGAAGCCGCGGGAGTCACCGAGATGCTGGTGTCGGTTCCAGATATCGAGCAATTGCATCGGCTCGCACCCCTTGTACAGATGTAGAACACGTTCTAGATTCGTAGGGGTGACTGATTCACCCACCCCGTCGGCTCCGCACCATTCCCCGATGGAGTCAGCAGAAATCCTTGGTCTCTGGAACATCGCGAACGCGGAACCCGATCGGATCGCACTGGTGGATCCATCCGGCCGCGAGGTGACCTATCGCGAATTGGCCACGCTCGCAAACCGTTACGGCACCGGACTGCGGTCGCTCGGCCTGCAGCCCGGCGATGTGCTGGTCACCATGGTGCACAACTGCGTCGAGGCGGTCGCCGCCTACTTCGCGTCCTATCAGGCCGGGCTCTACATCGTCGCGGTGAACTGGCATCTGACCGGCCCGGAAGTCGCCTACATCCTCGCCGACAGCGAGGCCAAGGCCTTCATCGCCAGTGATCGGTTCGCCGCCGCCGCGATCGCCGCCGCGGATGAGGCCGGACTGCCCGCCACCGCGCGCTTCGCGGTCGGTGAGATCGAGGGCTTCAAGCCGGTGGCGTGGCTGGGTGCGGCCGATACCGGTCGGCCCGATAACCGGACCACCGGTGCGCCGATGCTCTACACCTCGGGAACTACGGGGCGGCCAAAGGGGGTTCGGCGTCCACTCACCGGCACCGATCCGGATGTCGTTCCGGTGCATTCGACCGCGTTCTTCGGGCTGTTCGAACTGAAGCCCTATGACGATCATGTGCACATCTGCGGCTCGCCGCTGTACCACACGGCCGTGCTGAACTTCGCGACCATCTCTATTCAGTTGGGGCACAAGCTCGTTCTGATGGATCGCTGGGACGCCGAGGAGATGCTGCGGCTCATCGACAAGTATCGGGTGACCCACAGCCATATGGTGCCGACCCAGTTCCACCGGCTGCTCGCACTACCAGCGGAGGTCCGTGCCAAGTACGACGTGTCATCGCTGCGCAGCATGGTGCACGGCGCGGCCCCGTGCCCGGCCGAGACCAAGCGGCAGATGCTGGAGTGGTGGGGGCCGACGGTTACCGAGTACTACGCGGCGACCGAGGGCGGCGGCACTGTCATCAACGGCACCGACTGGCTGAAGAAGCCGGGCTCGGTGGGCAAGGCCTGGCCGTGGTCGGTCATCAAGGTGCTCAGCGAGGAAGACGGCTCCGAGTTGCCCGCCGGGGAGCCCGGTCTGGTCTATATGAAGATGGGTGCGTCCAGCTTCGAATACCACCACGCCAAGGAAAAGACCGAAGAGTCGAGGGTCGGTGACCTTTTCACCGTCGGCGATATCGGCCACCTCGACGAGGACGGCTACCTCTACCTGCACGACCGTCGCTCCGACCTGATCCTGTCCGGCGGTGTGAACATCTACCCCGCCGAAATCGAGAATGTCCTGACCACCCACCCGAAGGTCGAAGATGTCGCGGTCTTCGGTCTGCCCCACCCGGATTGGGGCCAGGAAGTCAAGGCCGTCGTCCAGCCCGCCGCCGGTGTCGAAGGCAACGCCGGCCTCACCGCCGAACTATTGGCTTTCGCCGCAACCCAATTGGCGAAATATAAAATGCCCCGTTCCATCGACTACCTCGAAGAACTCCCCCGCGACCCCAACGGCAAGCTCTACAAGCGCAAACTCCGCGACCGCTACATCCCGGCCTAGCGCGCTACCGCACCCAGTGCTGTGCGTGATGCCCGCGCCCACTGATCGGGCCCTACCCGTCTCGCCGCAGACACCGGAATCAACGAGGCGCCCGCTGGCCCGTCCCTGCTGGTCACCTCGCCCGGCATGGGGAGCTGTCGCAGACCCAGTAACCGTCGCGCAGAGGGTTTACGTTGTGCGGAGTCAGAGCTTGTGTGGGACGTTCACTGGCTGTGCGTTCCGGTCGCGCCGGTTATCTGGTATGCGTGTCACGCCGTTCGGTCTGCTCGCCTCACCGTCAGCGCTTTCGGCCCAGATCCGGGACTACCCGCCCCCAGATTATGCGGGGTAGTCCCGGGGCTGCGTGACGCCCGCGCGCGCACTGATCCGGCCTGCCCGGTCGCGTTGTAGTCACTTGTGCTGCGCGCGTTTTCGCACGCCGCGCTTGTGCTTGCTCGGTGAATCCGTGCGTGGCGCGCCACCGCGTGCGCGGCACCGGAATCGGCGGGCGTCCGCTCGTTGGGTCCTGCATGCGGGCTGGTCTGGCCTGCTCGTCCGCTGACTCGCCCTGCTCGCTCCCTGGTTCGCCTTGCCCGTCGGCTCGTCTGGTCCCAGGTACCTGTCTGGCTGTAGTCACTTGTGCCGTACACGCTTTCGCACGCCGCGCATGGATTTGCCCGGCGAATTCGTGCGCGGCACGTTAACGAGTGCGCGACTCCGGAAGCAGCGAGGGCGTGTTGTCTGGTCCCAGGTACCCGTCTGGCTGTAGTCACTTGTGCCGTACACGCTTTCACACGCCGTGCACGGATTGCCCGGCGAATTCGTGCGCGGCACGTTAATGCATCCGCGGCATTGGAGTCAGCGGGGCATCCGCTGGCCCGGCCTGGGGTTGGGTGTCCTCAGGTTTGGCCAGGGTTACTCCGGTTCGTTGTGCTTGTCGGCTAGTTCGTCCTGCCCGCCCGCTAATTCGCCCCGCCTGTCTCTTGGCTCGGCCACCCATGCCCTCCGGTAACCTCCCAGACCCGGGACAACCCCGCTCACGCAACCGGTTCGCGCAGCTCCGGTGCCAAGCCGAAGAGGGGGAACAGTTTTTCGGTGTCGAGGAAGAAGTTGAGGCCGGCGATGGCGTCGCCGTCGAGTTCCAGCACGGTGATGGACCAGGGGAGCCAGACGCCGGGTTCGGTTTCGCTCGGCTTGTAGTGGCCGAAGGCGGGAAGGCCGTTGGCGCCTTCCAGGCGGATCATGCGGGAATCGCGGCAGCCCTTGCCGTGGCCGAGCATGAAGGCGGCCACATTCTCGGGGCCCGAGACCCAGAGTTCGATCGGCGGCATGGACAGTGCCACATCGGTTTTCAGCAGGGTGGTCAGGGTGTCCATATCGTAGGCCTCGAAGGCCTTGACGAAATCGTCGACGAGTTTGCGCTGGTCGCCATCGGTTTCGTCATAGGTGTCGGTGGCCGTGGGCTGCACCTTCGACATGGTGGCCCTGGCGCGCTGCAGTGCGCTGTTCACCGAGGCGGGGGACATGGTGAGCGCCTCGGCGGTCTCGCTGGCCGAGAACCGCAGTACTTCGCGCATGATCAGGATGGCGCGCTGGGTCGCGGGCAGATGTTGACAGGCCGCGACGAATGCCAGGCGCAGTGTGTCCTTGGCCGAGGCGTGCTCGGCCGGATCCGATCCGAACGCCAGTGCATTCGGGATCGGTTCGATCCAAACGTAATCCGGCTGCGGCATGGGCAGCGGGGAATCCGGTCGCGATGGACCGGACAGATCCATCGGCCGGGCCCGGCGCTGTGGCCCGTCGAGCATATCGAGGCAGACATTGGTGGTGATCTTGTACAGCCAGGACCGTAGGCTGGCGCGCCCTTCGAACGAGTCATAGGACTTCCACGCGCGGGTGAAGGTCTCCTGCACCGCGTCCTCCGCTTCGAAGGAGGAGCCGAGCATGCGATAGGCGTAGGCGCACAGTTCCCGCCGGTGTCCCTCGAAGGATTCGAGGACGTCCGGGGTGAGGCCGACGGAGTCGTTCATGGGTGTCACCATGCCACAGCCCACCGACACATTCGAGACCCTTGCGCTTGGGCGAGCGAAGGCGAGACCGCCGCCTACCTGCGGCTTCAAGATCATCGCGAGATATCCGACCACCAAGCGCCCGGAACCGATGAGTTTCGTGTGCTCGATCCGTCTCTACCCAGAGACCGCCGAAGCCGACGTAAGGGATCCGCATGCCCAGCAAGATGATCTTCATCAATCTGCCCGTGGCGGACCTGGGCCGGTCCAAGAACTTCTACGAGGCGATCGGCTGGAAGGTGAATCAGGACTTCACAGACGACAATGCCGCCTGCATCGTCATCGACGACAACATCTGCGTCATGCTGCTGACCAGGGACTTCTTCACGACCTTCAGCAAGCGCCCGATCGCCGACACGGTCGCGACCACCGGCGGCGCCTACGCGTTGTCCCTGGCCAGCGCGCACGAGGTCGATGTACTCACCAATGCCGCACTGGCCGCGGGTGCCACCGAGGAGATCAACGAGGACCGCAGGGCGCAGGAGGCCCAGGTCGGCATGTTCGGCCGTACTTTCATCGATCCCGATGGCCACCAGTGGGAGCCGTTCTGGATGGACTATCCCGGCAACTGAATGCGCTACTGAATGCCGACTCTCCGGCGCGGATCGCCATTGCTGAAGTCGATCTGCCGCTCGGCGTTGGACAGTGCGGTCACCACGCAGGTGCCGAAGGAGCCGTGCCGATCGAACAAGGTCGCACTACCGACGGCGATTCCATCGGCGCTGATGTGGCTGTCGGCTTCGACCCCGATCTCCAACCCGATCAGTGGACGCGCCAGCGCCAGTGTCAGATCGGCATTGATGAAACCGATTCCGGTGGTACCCCAATTGGTCATGAGACTTGTCGACTCGCCGATCATCGCCACACCGGCGAATGCCGAGGGTGGCTCACCCTCGAGCACCGAGAGCGGGGCCTGCCACATGCGCTTGCGTCCGCTGTTCTGATGATCGCCGATCCTGGACGACCAGCCGTCGGGCCCGCTGTGCCACATCGGTGCCGTCGGTCCATCCGCGATCGGAATCGGCGGCGGCTCCGGTGCTTCCGATCGCATCCACCGCTCGCCCGGCGGCTGTACCGACCGCTTCAGGAAGACGGCGCTGGCGCGGGCCACATCCGCGCCGTCCTGCATCAGTGCGGCATCGGCGACCCGGATCCGGTTGCCGTCGCGTACCAGCTCGGTCACCACCGTCACCGGCTTGTACAGGGTGGGCCGGAACAGATCGACGGTCAGCCGGGCGGGCGAGAACCCTTCCGCGCAATGCTGGGTCTCCAGCGCCCTGGCCAGCAGTCCACAGACCGCGGGTCCATTGACCATATTCGGCGACCACGCGCTCGCGGCGAACGGCAGCGGCTCGAACCCGTCGTCGGTTGCCGCGAAAAACGCAAGGGGCGTTGCCAATTCGATCTCCTATCGCCGTTGGACCAACAGCACACGGCAAGGGCCGCCGCAGGTTGCGCGGCAGCCCTTGCCGATGTCGGTGCCAGCCGGTACTACTTGCCGCTCGCCTCGACGTGCTCGTCGGCCGGGCGCTCCTCGGTTTGCGCCTTGGCCCAACGGTAATCGGGCTTGCCCGCCGGATTGCGCTTGATCTGATCGACGAACCACACACTGCGCGGCAGCTTGTACGGCGCGATCTCCTGCGTGAGCACCGGACGCAACTCCTCGAGGGTGGGCCGCCTATCGCCGCGACATTGCACGACCGCCGCCACCCGCTGCCCCCAACGCTCATCGGGGACACCGACCACGAGCGCGTCGAAGATCTCGGGATGAATCTTGAGCGCGCCCTCGACCTCCTCCGGGTAGATCTTCTCGCCGCCGCTATTGATGCTCACCGATCCGCGGCCGAGCATGGTGACCGTGCCGTCCTCCTCGACCCTGGCGTAATCGCCGGGAATGGAGTAGCGAATTCCGTTGAACTCTTTGAACGTCGCCTTGGTCTTGGCCTCGTCCTTGTAGTAGCCGACCGGAATATGGCCGCTGCGCGCAAGGAAGCCGACTTGCCCGGAGCCGGGTGCCACCGGATTGCCCTGGTCGTCGAGTACCTGGGTGGCGGCATCGATCTTCACCCGCGGGCCGCCGGTGTGGTTGGCGCCCTTGGCGACAACGGCCAGACCGCCGAAGCCGGTTTCGGAGGAGCCGATGGAGTCGGTGATCATCCGGTTCGGCAGCCGTTCCAGGAACTGGTCTTTGAGCGTCGGCGAGAACAGCGCCGCACTGCTGGCGATCAGGTACAGGCTCGAAAGATCGTACGGCTCACCGGTTTCCGGGTTGCCCTCGGCGAGCGCATCCATCATCGGCCGGGCCATGGCGTCACCGGTGATGAAGATGAGGTTGATCTTGTGTCGGTCGATGTGCTGCCACACGCCGTGTCCGGTGAACTCCGGAATCATCACGGCCTTACCGCCGTCGAACAGGCTGTGGAAGGTCGCGGTTTGTGAGCCACCGTGGATCATCGGCGGAATCGGGAAGCGGACCATCTGCGGGTTGCCCGCACCGGTCTTGGACTGATGCCATTCGTCCTCGACGTATTCGCCGGTCAGGAAGTTGATGCCGCCGCCGAGCACGCGCCACCAGTCCTCGTGCCGCCACATCACGCCCTTGGGCAGGCCGGTGGTGCCGCCGGTGTAGAGCATGAAGATGTCGTCGGCCGAGCGTTCGCCGAAGTCGCGCTCACCGGATGACGCCGCCAGCACCGTCTCGTATTCCACCGAATCCGCTGCGGTGGGGATGGTGTCGGTCGTATCGTCGTCCACGACGATGACCGTCTTCAGCAGGGGCGTATTCGGGCGCACCCCGGCTACCCGGTCGCTGTAGCGGCGCTCATGGATCAGCGCGACCATATCCGAATTGTCGAAGATGTACTGCAACTCGTTCTCGACATATCGGAAATTCACGTTGATCATCACGGCGCGAGCCTTGAAGACCGCGACCATGGCCTCGACGGCCTCGATCGTGTTACGTGAATAGATGCCCACCTTGTCGCCGGGTTGGACACCCTGTTGCAGCAGGTAGTTGGCGAGTTTATTGGCTCGCTCCTCCAACTGCGCGTAAGTCACCTCGCGGCCGTCGTCGGCCAGCGCTACGCGGTCGGGCATCAGATCGATGGCGTGTTCGACTAGGTCCGCTATGTTGTAGCTCACAGAGCTAAAAATAGAACGTGTTACTGTTTCTGACAAGGCCGAATTTGCCCAGCCCGGGCGGCTCCGCCGACCTGCCATCCCCCTGGAAAGTCAGGAGAATCTCCCAATGCCAGATTGCCTCGTCGAGAAGCGCGATCACGTCCTCATCGTCACCATGAATCGGCCCGAGGCCCGCAATGCCCTTTCGGCCGAGATGATGGCGATCATGCGCGACGCTTGGGATCAGGTGGACAACGATCCCGAAATCCGCGCCGCGATTCTGACCGGAGCGGGCGGCGCCTTCTGCGCGGGTATGGATCTCAAGGCGATGACCGCCCGGCATCCCGGTGACGCCTCCACCGCGGGCAGCTTCGACCCGACCAAACTCGAGGCGCTGCTCAAGGGGCGCAGGCTCACCAAACCGCTGATCGCGGCGGTCGAAGGTCCGGCCATCGCGGGCGGCACCGAGATCCTGCAGGGCACCGATATCCGGGTCGCCGGAGAAGGCGCGAAGTTCGGTGTGTCCGAGGCGCGCTGGGGCCTGTTCCCGCTCGGCGGCTCGGCTGTGCGACTGGTTCGCCAGATCCCCTACACCGTGGCCGCGGACATCCTGCTGACCGGTCGGCACATCACCGCCGCCGAAGCCAAGGAGATCGGGCTGATCGGCCATGTGGTGCCGGACGGTACCGCCCTGGACAAGGCGCTCGAACTGGCCGGGCAGATCGCCGCCAACGGCCCCCTTGCGGTACAGGCGATTCTGCGCACGATTCGGGAGACCGAGGCCATGCCGGAGGAGGATGCCTTCCAGATCGAAGCGAAGCTCGGCATGGCGGTTTTCCGGTCGGCCGATGCCAAGGAGGGCCCGAAGGCGTTCGCCGAGAAGCGCAAGCCCACCTTCACCGGCAGCTGAATCCCGTTGTCGCCCAGGGAGTCGAACGGTGTACCCGGGCCCACCGTCCGCTGTCCTGGCCGTCCTCCAACTATGCACTGAACCCCATTCAGAATCGGATGTGCCGCGCACCTTTCGTTCGACACGCGCCGATTGACCGGGCATAACAGTGCGCGGCGGGCGAATCCCCACGCGGTGGCGAATGAACCGTTCCCGGGGTGCGCCGAACGCCTCCATCCTGTGGTGGAGGCGTTCGATGGCCAAGCAGTGGCGGTTCAGCGGTTGGCGAGCTCGGCGAGGCGGAAGGCCAGCTTGGTGCGGACGGCCGGGATACGGGTCGCCACCGCCATGACGGTGTTGCGCAGCAGGCGGGCCGGAAGTGGGCGCAGGGTCGCCATCTCGGTCATCCGGTCGGTGAAGGCGACGACGCCGAGAGCGACTGGGCGGCGGGTGGTTTCGTAGGTGTCCAGCAGGGCATCGGGCTCGCCGTTGATGACACGGGCCAGCAGTGGGCCGAGGAAGGCCGCGTCCTGGATGCCGGTGTTCATACCCTGTCCGCCCGCCGGGCTGTGCACGTGTGCGGCGTCGCCGGCGAGCAGCAGGCGGCCCGCACGGTAGTGGTTCGCGACGCGGTGGTGCACCCGGAAGCGCGAGCTCCACAGCACCTCCAGGACTTTCACAGCACCGCCTGGGCCACGCGTGTCCAGGATGGTCTGGATCTGCTCGGCGGTCGGGTGTTCGGGTGCCTCGGCGACGGTGGCCACGACCCGGTAGCGGTTCGGCTCGGTGTCGTCCGGCAGCGGCGCCACCACCGTCACGCCCTCGGGTGAAAGATGCAGTGCCACTTCGTCGCGGCCGATCGGCCAGTCCATGCGGACATCGGCGAGCACGAAGGATTCCGGGTAGGTGTCGCCGGTGAAGCCGATGCCGGCCTGCTCCCGGACGACGCTGTGCATACCGTCCGCGCCGACCACGTAGTCCGCCCGGATGGTGCCGATCGCGCCCGCGCCGTCGACGTATTCGACCGTGACGCCGCTGTTTTCCTCGACGACCCCGGTGATCTGGTAGGGCCGGTACACATCCCCGCCCGCCTTGCGCAGCCGCGCGAGCAGTACGGCTTCGGTGGTGTCCTGCGGAACCATCAGCGTGTACGGATACTCGGTGGGCAGTCCGCCGAACGACACCGTCGCCAGTGTGCGGTTGCCGTCCAGTACCCGGAAGGTCGGCACCACGATGCCGCGGTCGACGAGTTCCTCGGCCATGCCCAGTTCCTGCAGCACCTCCAGGGTCCTGGCGTGCACGACCGCGGCGCGCGAGGTGTTCGCGCCCTCGGCGAGCCGGTCCAGCAGTACGAAGTCGATACCCGCGTCGGCCAGGGTGATCGCGGTGGTCAGTCCGGCCGGACCGGCCCCCACGATGACGATGGACGTGGTCGCCGGCAGTGGGGTGGCAGTCATCGGAACTCCTAGGTCAACATCTGTAGGCCAACGCTTGTTGGCATAACCGTAGCGCGTGCCAGCTGCGGAAGTCAACAGTTGTTGGCCTACACTTGTTGGCATGAATGTCGAGTCTGATCAACCACCTGCGCGTCGGTCCGATGCCACGCGCGCGGCCATCCTGGCGGCCGCGCGAGCCCGCTTCGCCGCCGAGGGGTTCCGCAAGGCGACCATTCGGGCCATCGCGGCCGATGCCGCGATCGATCCGTCGATGGTGATGCGCTACTTCGGCAGTAAGGACGGACTCTTCGCCGCGGCCGTCGATGTGCGCTTGGACCTGCCGGATCTCGCCGCGGCCGATCCGGATGCCATCGGCGAGTTGCTGGTTCGCCGATTCCTGGCGGTCTGGGAAGACCAACCCGATAACAAGGTGCTGGTGATTCTGCTGCGCTCATCGATCACCGATGAGGCGGTGAGCATGCGCTTTCGGCAGATCTTCGCCGAACAGGTGCTGCCCGCGGTCCTACGCTTCGGTGATCCGGCCGACGCACAGCGCCGCGGGGGCCTGATCGTCACCCAACTGCTCGGACTCGCACTGTGCCGCTATGTGCTAGACCTGCCACCGGTGGTCGCCCTGACGCGCGCGCAGATCATCGCCGATATCGCACCGACCCTGCAGCGGTACCTGACCTCCACCCCGATCGATATGCGAGAACATTCGACGTCGGCCGAGTAGGCGGTCGATCGCATAGATCGGTGCGGCGTCAATCAGGGGCAGGCACGGGTGCGATCAGTTCTACGGTCGGAAAATACCCGCGATACCGGGCGGCGTCCCGCGTCAGCAGGCGATATCCGGCAACTGCGGCGTGGGCGCCGATGTAGAAGTCGGGCATCGGGGAGCGCTTTTCGCCGTTGTTACGGCGATAGCGCTGAAACGCCTTGCCCGCCAGGAAACCAGCCCGGAATGGTAGGGCCTCACGCTCGAACTCGTCGGCGGGCAGCAAATCGTCCAGATCTTCGACGGTGGCGTACCCGACCGAGACCTCTGCGTAGATGATTGGGTTGATGACCACCCGACCGGAATCGAGAGCCTCGGTGATTCGTTCCGTCGACCACGGCGCCCAGCGCTCGTCATTGGTCATGACATCGAGTAGGACGCATGAATCGATCAGGACGGCGGGCCCGCGGATAGGTGTTGGACTACTCGCCACGGAGCAGATCCATGATCTCATCCGTGCTCATACCTTCGATGTCCCGGCTGTCCGCGGTTCCGCGCAGCCGCCGTACGAGTCGTTGCCCACGAGTAGGGGCACCCTCGGTGCGTACGATCCGAAGGGTGCCGTCGACCTCGATGATTTCGACGTCGTCGCCCTCGCGCAGATTGTGCTTGGCACGCAGCTGCGCCGGGATTGTCACCTGTCCCTTGCTGTTGAGTAGCACAGCGGCCTCCTCGAGCCATGTAATACGCGTATTACGTAATACTAGCGCGAACAGGCTGAGCGGCACAGCCGCGTTGTCACACCAATCGGCCCGCCGGTGGCAGGTCCGGCGGGCCGATATGGGTGCGGCAATCCTGGATCAGGCAGGAGTGTCCGCGAGGAGCGAGCCGATGGCCCGCAGATGATCGGTTGCCCCGCCGAGCGCGAATTCGTTGTGCTTGGCGGCGGTGAAGTAGTTGTGCACGATGTGGTCGCGGTCGATGCCGACTCCGCCGTGTACGTGAACCACGGTGTGCGCCACGCGATGTCCCGCATCGGCGGCCCAGAACTTGGCGGTGTGTACCGCTTCGGCGCTCGCCAGATCCTCCGAGATCCGCCACGCCGCCTGGGTGACCGCCAAACGCAGGCCCTGCACGTCGATATACGCGTCGGCCAGGCGCTGCGCCACGGCTTGGAAACTGCCGACGGCCTTGCCGAATTGCTCACGCTCCCTGGCATAGTCGGCGACCAGCTCGAGCGCGCGCTCCAGGGTGCCGAGTTGGTGTGCGCTCAGGCCGACCCAGGCGCGGGTGAGAACCCAGTCCAGTACTTCGGCACCGGAAGCCACCGTCGCGACCAATTCGGCCGGGGTGTCCTGGAATTCGACGCCGAACTCGGCACTGAAGTCGACCACGCGCTGTGCGGTCACCTCGACAGTCGCATCGGTGGGGTCGACCAGGAAGAGTGCGGGAACTCCGGAAGCCGTGGCCGAGATCAGGATTCGGGCCGCACGGTCGGCATAGGGCACGGTGGTCTTCGCGCCGGTGAGTCGCCAGCCGCCGTCGACCTCGTGTGCCACGGTGGTCGGCTTCGTCGGCTCCCAGTTGTGCTCCTCGGCGAGCCCGGCCGTGAGAATGACCTCGCCCGCGCCCGCCTGACGGGCCCAATCCTGCTGCGCCGCCGAGCCGAAGCGCGCCAGTGCACCGGCGCCGACCACGATCGACCACAGGTACGGCACCGCGGCGACATGTTTGCCGAGTTCCCGCAGTACGGCACTCTGCTCGAGCGCGCCGAAATCGCCGCCGCCCACCGATTCCGGCAGCGCGGCGGCCAGTACACCGGTCTCGGCGAGGGATTGCCACAGCGGCTCGTCGAAGCGGCCCTCGGCATCGAGTTTGCGGATCCGGTCCGCGGTGACCAATTTGGCGCAGACCTCGGCGGTCAGGCGGGTCAGGTCGAGCTGGGCCTCGGTCGGAGTGAAATCCATGGTGATCTACCTGCTTTCTCAGCGCGCCGCGGCCGGCTGCTTCAGTGCGGTCATGGCGATGATGTCGCGCTGGACCTCGTTGGTGCCGCCACCGAAAGTGAGGATCAGCGCGGCGCGGTGGAACCGCTCCAACCGTCCGCGCAGCTCGGCACCGGGGGAGTCCTGACGCAGGTAGGCCTGCGGGCCGAGGATTTCCATCAGCAGTCGGTAGGCCTCGGTGGACAGTTCGGTGCCGTAGACCTTGCAGGTCGAGGCATCCCACGGCCGCGGTGCGGCATCGCCGCCCGCATCGGCCCGGCTGGCGATCTCCCAGTTCAGCAGCTTCAGATATTCGACCTTGGCCTGCACCCTGGCCAGATTGAGCCGCACCCATTCCTGGTCGATGACCCGGGAACCGTCGCCCGCCTTGGTCTCGCGTGCCCATTCGGTGGTCTGGTTCAGCGCGACCGTGAGCGGTCCGGCCGAGGTCAGTGCGACGCGCTCGTGGTTGAGCTGATTGGTGATCAGCGCCCAGCCACCGTTCTCCTGACCGACGAGCGAACTCGTCGGCACCCGAACGTCCTGGTAGTAGGTGGCGCTGGTGTCCGGACCTGCCATGGTGTGCACCGGGGTCCAGGAGAAGCCCTCGGCGGTGGTCGGCACGATGAGCATGCTGATGCCCTTGTGCTTCTTGGCATTGGGATCGGTGCGCACCGCGAGCCAGACATAGTCGGCGTACGCGATCAGGCTGGTCCACATCTTCTGGCCGTTGATGACGTAGTCGTCGCCGTCGCGCACGGCGGTGGTGCGCAGGCTGGCCAGGTCGGTGCCCGCGCCCGGTTCCGAATAGCCGATGGAGAAGTGCAGTTCGCCGGCGGCGATCTTGGGCAGGAAGAACTTCTTCTGCTCCTCGCTGCCGTAATGCATGATCGTCGGCGCCACCGAGTTGATGGTGAGGAAGGGCACCGGCGCGCCCGCGATGGCCGCCTCGTCGGTGAAGATCAGCTGGTCCATGGTCGGGCGGTCCTGGCCGCCGAACTCCTTGGGCCAGGCCAGGGTGAGCCAGCCGTCGCGGCCCATTTCCTGGACCACCTCGCGGTAGACGTTGCCGTGGCCGTACTCGCCGGTGGTCGCGCTCAGCGCGGCTCGGCGCTCCGGGGTGATCAGCCGCGCGAAGTAGTCGCGCAGCTCCGCGCGGAGCTCTTCCTGCTGCGGCGTGTACGCAATGCGCATGGCGGTACCTCATGCTCCTTCGGTGTCGGTCAACCGATCATTGCATATGAACTGAAACATGTTCCAGTATTGCTGCTGAATCCGCACAATGGCGGTATCCGATATGACCTGGTGTTGTTAGGCTTCGACCAGAGACGCGTTTAAGGAGTTCCCATGAAGGTCACAGTCGATCTGGATCAGTGCGAGGCCAATGGAATCTGTGTCGGAATCGCCCCCGACGTCTTCGAACTCGATGACGAGGATGTGCTGCACATCGTGGCGGCCGACGTGCCCGATGATCGGCTCGCGGATGTCGAGGACGCGGTCGCCCAGTGTCCGAAGGCGGCGCTGAAATTGCAGTGATCCGTGCTTGCTGTCGGTAGGAACACGTTCTAGAGTCGGCCCGTGAGTGAGCGCAGCGAACGAACCGAAAACACGGCGTGTGAATCACACACGGCGGAACCGAGCGCCAGTGAGGTGCAGCCGTGAGTGATGTGGACAACACGGATGTGAGCCTTGCGGGGCGGGTGGCCATCGTTACCGGTGGCGGCGCCGGACTGGGGCGCGCCGAGGCGCTGGCCTTGGCGCGGGCGGGCGCGTCGGTGGTGGTCAACGACCTGACGGAATCGGATGCGGTGGCCGAAACCCTCGCCGATATCCGTGCACTCGGCGCCAAGGCCGAGTTCGTCGCGGGCAGCATTGCCGAGCGCGCGACCGCCGACGCGCTCATCAGCACCGCCGAGGAGGCCTTCGGCGGAGTCGACGTCGTGGTGAACAATGCGGGCATCACCCGCGATCGAATGCTGTTCAACATGAGCGACGAGGACTTCGACGCGGTGCTCGCCGTGCATCTGCGCGGCCATTTCCTCCTGACCCGCAATGCGGGCGCCTACTGGCGGGCCAAGTCCAAGGCCGCGGGCGCGCCGATCTACGGCAGGCTCGTCAACACCTCTTCCGAGGCGGGTCTGCTCGGTCCGGAGGGGCAGGCAAACTACGGTGCGGCCAAGGCCGGTATCACCGCGTTGACGCTTTCCGCCGCGCGCGCCCTGTCCCGATTCGGTGTGCGCGCCAATGCCATTGCGCCGCGGGCGCGCACAGCGATGACCGAGGCGGTCTTCAGTGCGGCGCCGGAGGGCGGCATCGATCCGCTCTCGCCGGATCATGTGGCCCGCTTGGTCGCGTATCTCGCGTCGCCCGCCGCCGATGCGGTCAACGGGCAACTGTTCGTGGTGTACGGGCCGATGGTCGCCCTGATGGCCGCGCCGGTGGTCGAACAGCGCTTCGACGCAGTCGATGATCAGTGGTCGGTAAATGATCTCGCCGCCACGCTCGGTGGATACTTCGCGCAGCGGCCGACGGGGCGTACGTTTTCTGCGTCCTCATTGAAAGATCTCGATAACTGACACGGTTCGAGGGCCGCTCGAAGTCATTCGGGCTGCTCTGTGATGGCAGCCGCCATCGGAGGCAGACTGATCACTTGACCAGTTGTTGATCACCGATGCGGCGCTTGGTAGACATGGGAGTCAACGTGTGTGACGCCCCACAAGGGTTAGGCCACCCTCAAATGACACCTGTTACAAATTCATGGGCCGAATTTGAGAAGAATGGCAGTTCAAATGTGCCAAAAGACTTCCTACAGCAAAGTGAACATGTTCTAATCGTTGCGGCGACGTGGCCAGAGCAGGCCATCGTGCGATGTGCGGAATCAGCAGGATGAGCAAGGAGGATCGTGCATGAACGAGGTCCTTGCTGTGCCATTGCGGGCAGTCGGCGGATTCTTCGAACTCGTTGCCGATGTCGCGCGGGCCAGCATTCGACGGCCGTTCCAAGGGCGCGAGTTCATTGATCAGGCCTGGTTCATCGCACGTGTTTCGATCATTCCGACGCTGTTGGTGGCGATTCCGTTCACTGTGCTCGTGAGCTTCACGCTCAACATCCTGTTGCGCGAAATCGGCGCCGCCGACCTCAGCGGCGCCGGTGCGGCATTCGGTGCGGTCACCCAGGTCGGGCCGATCGTCACGGTGTTGATCGTCGCTGGCGCAGGCGCCACCGCGATCTGCGCGGATCTCGGGGCGAGAACCATTCGAGAAGAGATCGATGCGATGCGCGTGCTCGGTATCGATCCGGTACACCGGCTGGTGGTGCCGCGGGTGCTGGCCTCGATGTTCGTGGCATTGATGTTGAACGGCCTGGTGTGCACCATCGGCATCGTCGGCGGCTTCCTGTTCTCGGTGCTGCTGCAGGATGTCAATCCGGGCGCGTTCGTCAACGGGATCACGCTGCTCACCCATCTGCCCGAGCTGGTCATCTCCGAAGTGAAGGCCGGTTTGTTCGGGCTGATCGCCGGACTGGTCGCCTGTTATCTCGGCCTGAATGTCAAAGGTGGTCCCAAGAGTGTCGGTGATGCGGTGAATCAGACCGTTGTCTTCGCCTTTATGGCCCTGTTCGTGGTCAATGTCGTGGTCACCGCCGTCGGCATCAAGTTCGCGGCGCGGTGAGGCGATGGCATTCGTAATCCAATCCCGCTTCCCGCGTACCGTGCGGCGAGTGCGTCGCTTTTCGAACTCGCTCGATTCGCTGGGTAAACATGCGGTGTTCTACGCGCAGACAATCGGTTCCATCCCACGCGCACTGCTGCACTATCGGACCGAGACCATTCGTTTGATCGCCGAAATCAGCATGGGCACAGGCGCTTTGGCGGTAATCGGCGGTACGGTCGTCATCGTCGGATTTCTCACGCTGTTCACCGGCGGCACCATCGCGGTGCAGGGTTACAGTTCGCTCGGCAATATCGGCGTCGAGGCGCTGACGGGCTTCTTCGCGGCATTCATCAATGTGCGCATCGCGGCACCGGTGATCTCCGGAATCGGTTTGGCGGCAACCATCGGCGCGGGTTCGACCGCGCAGCTGGGCGCCATGCGGGTGGCCGAGGAGATCGACGCACTGGAGTCCATGGCGATCCGGCCGGTGCCGTATCTGGTCGGTACCCGGGTGCTCGCGGGCATGATCGCGATCGTGCCGCTGTACGCGCTCGCGGTGATCTGTTCGTTCATCGCCAGCCGATTCGCCACCGTGGTCATCTACGGGCAGTCGGCGGGCGTCTACGACCACTACTTCTCCACCTTCCTGATCCCCAGCGACATCCTCTGGTCCTTCGCCCAGGCGATCTTCATGGCCCTGGCGGTCATGATGATTCACACCTACTACGGCTACAACGCCGCGGGCGGACCGGTCGGTGTGGGGATCGCGGTCGGCAATGCGGTGCGGGCCTCGTTGGTCGCGGTGGTCACGGTGACACTGCTGATCTCGCTGGCCATCTACGGCACCTCCGGCAACTTCCATCTCTCCGGGTAGAGCGGTATGGCAACGAAGCAATCGGGAAGCGGCCTCGGCGTGGCACTGCGTGGCGGGCTCGGGCTGAAGCTCGCCGGGCTCGGCATGGTGATCGCGCTGGTCGCGATCGTGTCCGTCGCGATGGTCATGTTCGTCGGTGGGTTCACCAAGACGGTGACCGTCACCGTGGACGCGCCCCGCAGCGGCCTGGTGCTCGATCCCGACGCCAAGGTGAAGATCCGCGGTGTGGAGATCGGTCGGGTTTCCGAAATCGAACAGACCGCCGACGGCGCGAAGCTGACGCTGGCGATGGATCCCGAACTGCTGAAGATGGTTCCGTCCAATGCGACCGTGGATATCAAGTCCACCACCGTATTCGGCGCCAAGTACATCAATTTCACGGTGCCGGACCAGGCTTCGTCGACCGCGCTGAAGCCGGGCGCGATCGTGACGGCCGAAGACGTGACCGTCGAATTCAATACGCTGTTCCAGCATCTGACCGATGTGCTGCAGAAGATCGAGCCCGAAAAGCTCAATGCCACACTGTCGGCGCTGGGCACCGCGCTGCAGGGACGGGGTGAGAAGCTCGGGGATCTGCTCGCCCGCAGCGATGCCTATCTGCGCGACATCAATCCGAGTCTGCCCGCGCTGCAACGGGATCTGGTCTCCTCGACCGGTGTCACCAACCTGTACGCCGACACCGTGCCGGATCTGCTGCGCACCACCGATAACGCGACCGTGACGGCCAAAACGATCGTCGAGGAGCAGGAGAACGTCGATGCGATGCTGGCCAACCTCATCGGATTGGCCGATACCACCGGCTCGGTGCTGCACGAGAACGAACAGCCGCTGGTGACGGCGCTGGATCTGCTGCGTCCGACCACCCAACTGCTCAACGACTACAAGCCCGCGCTGTACTGCCTGGTCGTCGGTCTGGCCAATGTGCTCCCGATCGGTGAGGACATCTTCGGCGGCCGGTTCGACGCGGTACCGCTGAATGCGAGTTTCATGCCTGGCGCCGATGCCTACCAGTACCCGCAGGATCTGCCGAAGGTGAATGCCACCGGTGGCCCGCACTGTGAGGGCGTGCTGGACCGGGTGCCGGACAGCCACGCGAACTTCGTGGTCACCGATACCTCCGAGGGCCATGTGTGGACGCCGTCGACGACGACACATCTCAACGGACCCAAGGTGTTCCAGTTGCTGTTCGCCGGATTGCCGGGGGTGGGGCAGCTGTGAAACCGCGCGCGACAACGGTCAAACTGACGATCTTCACGCTGGTGATGGCGCTGGTATTGGCCGGACTGGTGGTGGTGTTCAGCCAGATGCGCTTCGCCAGGGAGACCGGCTATCACGCGGTCTTCACCAACTCCTCCGGCATGCTGGACGGCGCCAAGGTCCGAATCGCCGGTGTGCCGGTCGGCTCGGTGACCGGGGTGCATGTCGGCAAGGACAATCTCGCGCATGTCGATTTCGATGTGGACAGCAAGTACCGGATCTACACCAGCACCAAGGCGACCATCCGCTACGAAAACCTGGTCGGGGATCGCTATCTCGAACTGCTGGAGGGACCGGGCACCGCGCAGGCGATGTCCAAGGGCGGGACCATCGGGCTCGATCACACCTCGCCCGCGCTCGATCTCGATATGTTGCTCGGTGGCTTCAAACCGCTGCTGCGCGGCCTCGATCCGGCTCAGGTCAACGATTTGACCGAGGCGCTGCTGCAAGTCTTCCAGGGGCAGGGCGGCACGCTCGTCGCGCTGCTGAACAGTTCGGGATCATTCGCCAAGACCCTCGCCGATCGAGATGCGTTGATCGGCAGCGTGATCGAGAATCTGAAGACCGTGCTCGCCACGATCGATGACCGAGATCAGCAGTTCGCCACTACCCTCGAGGAATTGCAGCGGCTGGTCAGCGGTTTGGCCGCCGACAAGGATCCGATCGGCGCGGCCCTGCCGCGGATCGCCGGTGCGACAGGGGATCTGACCGATCTGCTGCAGCAGGCCCGGCCGGATCTGAAGACCACCATCGAGCAGACCGGCACCCTCGCCGCGACTCTCGACGACGGCTCCGACACCATCCAGTGGGTGCTGGATCGGCTGCCCGAAACCTACAAGAAGCTGGTCCGGATCGGTTCTTACGGGTCGTTCCTGAATATGTACGTGTGCGGCACGAACTTCATTGTCGACGGGCCGGACGGCAAGCCGATGCACATCACCCTGCCCGGTATGCAGACGACGGGAAGGTGTGCGAAGAGCCGATGAAGGAAACCCGATCACGCGCTGTCTCGCTCGGCATCATCGGCATTGTCGTCGCGACCACGGTCTCACTGTCCGCACTGCAGGTCGACCGGCTGCCGTTCATTCGCTCCGGCGCGACCTACACTGCGTACTTCGCCGATGCGGGCGGACTGGTTCCCGGTGACAATGTGCAGGTCGCTGGTGTGAAGTCGGGACGCGTCGAGCAGGTTGAGCTGGACGGCGCGAAGGTCTACGTCCGGTTCACGCTGGACGAGGGAATCGTGCTGGGCAATAAGACGAGTGCCGCCATCAAGACCAATACGGTGCTCGGCCGCAAATCGCTCGAAGTGACCCCGGCGGGCAGCGGTTCGACCCGCACTGACGACACGATTCCGCTGGACCGCACCACCTCGCCGTATTCGCTCACCGACGCGCTCGGCGATCTGACGAATACCGTCAAGGGCCTGGACATGGACCAGGTCAACCGGACGCTGGACGCGCTGTCCACGACCTTCGCCGATACTCCGGCCCCGCTGCGGTCGGCACTCGACGGCGTCACCCAGCTCTCGCGCAGCCTGAATGCCAGGGACAAGGCGCTGACCGAGTTGCTCGGCCGGGCGCAGAACGTTACGAAGGTGCTCGCCGATCGCAGCAATCAGATCAATGCTCTGCTGGTCGACGGCAATGACCTGCTCGGCGAGTTGGATCGGCGGCGCGGCGCGCTCAGTCAGTTGATCGTGTACATCAACGGGCTGGCCCAACAGCTGACCGGCCTCGTCAATGACAACGAGGCGCAGCTGAAACCCACACTGGACCGGCTGAATTCGGTGCTTGCACTGCTGCAATCCAATAAAGACAACCTCTCGAAGGCGCTTGATGGACTCGGTCCGTTCTCGGCCGCGCTCGGTGAGCAGGTCGGCAGCGGCCCTTACTTCCAGGCCTATGTCTCGAACGCGACAACGCGCGGCCTGCAGATATTGGTCGACGCGCTGGTCTGGCCGCAGCATGTGCCGGACTCCTTCCGCGCATATCTGACCGACCCCGCATTGCCGTCGATCGAGCCCGCGATTCAGGAGCCGCCGCGATGAACGCATTGCGCACTGTCCGTTCGGCCCCCCGATGGGTGCGGGTGCTCGCGTTGGTCGTCATCGCGGCGCTGGTGATCGCGGGCGGGTGGTCACTGATATCGCGGATCGGAAAGACCTCGATCACCGCGTATTTCCCGTCCACCAACGGTTTGTACGCTGGTGACGAGGTACGGGTGCTCGGGGTAAAGGTCGGCCGGATCGACTCCATAGATCCCGGTAAGGACCAAGTTCGGGTCGCGATGACACTCGATCGCGGTATCGATATCCCCGCGGATGCCAAGGCGGTCATCATTTCGCCGTCGCTGGTATCGGCGCGGTTCATCCAATTGGCTCCGGCGTACACCGGCGGGCCGAAGATGCACGACGGCAGCGTGATTCCGATCGAACACACCGCGGTCCCGGTCGAATGGGATGACATCAAGGCCGAACTATCCAAGTTGGCAACGACATTGGGACCGGTCGGCGACGATAAGCAGGGTTCGTTCGGGCGGTTCGTGAATACCGCAGCAGACAATCTCGGCAATGGCAATGCGCAGGCGTTGCGCGATACTCTGCGCGAGCTGTCACACACGCTGAGTACGTTGTCGGACGGCCGCACCGATCTGTTCGGCACCATCCGCAACTTGCAGCAGTTCGTGGATGTGCTGTCCAAGAGCAACGATCAGATCGTGCAGTTCGGCGGTCGGCTCGCCTCGGTCTCGTCGGTGCTCGCGAATGTGTCCGGTGATCTCGGTACCGGACTGGACAATCTCGACATCGCCGTCGGTGATGTGCAGCGGTTCATCCAAGAGCGCGGCGGTGCGCTGACCGAGGGTGTGCAGCGGCTGGCCGAGGTAACCCAGATCCTCGCGGATAAGCGGCCTCAGCTCGAGCAGGTATTGCATGCCGGGCCAACAGCTCTGGTGAACTTCTATCAGATCTACGATCCCGCGCAGGGCAGTCTCACTGGTGCCGTCGTCGGGACGAACTTCGCCAACCCGTTCGCCTTCCTCTGCGGCGCGGTCGAGGCGAACGATGCGAATGGTTCAGATCAGAGCGCCGCCCTGTGCCGACAGTATCTGGCCCCCGTCATCCAGCAGCTCATGATGAATTACCCACCGTTGCTCTTTAATCCGGCCTCCAACCAGACCGCGTTCCCGCATCAGCTCGTCTACAGTCCGCCGAGTCTGGCCGCGCGCGGGTCGAGTGATTCGGTGCCGCAATCGGATCCGGTCACGGTACCGAATGGTATTGCCGGGCTGGCCATTCCGGGAGGAGGGCGATGATGCGCAGGCGAATGGCCGGTGCGGCAATCGGATTGGCCGTCGTGCTCGGAGTCAGCGGCTGCGAGTGGGACGGGCTCAATTCGCTGCCCTTGCCCGGTACGGCCGGAAGTGACAACGCCTACGAAGTCAAGATCCAGATGCCCAATGTCACCACGCTGACCCGCAATTCGCCGGTCCGCGTGCACGACGTGACGGTCGGCACGGTATCGAAGATCGAGGTCGAGGGCTGGCACGCGCTGGTCACCGTCTCGTTGAACAACGATGTGAAGCTGCCCGCCAATGCGACCGCCCGAATCGGGCAGACCAGCCTGCTCGGCAGCAATCATCTAGAGCTCGCCGCGCCGAAAGATGTTCCGGCACAGGGCGAGCTGAAGAACGGCGATCTGATCCCGCTGGATCGGGCCGGCGTCTATCCGACCACCGAGCAGACCTTGTCATCGCTGTCGGTGGTGCTGAACGGCGGCGGCATCAGTCAGCTCGAAACCATTACCCACGAACTCAATGCCGCATTCAACGGTCGCGAGGATGCGATCCGGGATCTGCTGCCGCAGCTGACCGAGCTGACCACCACACTGGATTCGCAGACCAAAGACATCATCGATGCGATGGGTGGGCTGGACCGGTTCGCAGGCACGCTGGCCAAGCAGAAGGATCGGGTCGCCGCGGCGATCGAACAGATCCACCCGGCGCTCACCGTGCTCGCCGATCGGCGCGAGGACATCACGCGTACCCTCACCGCCCTTGGTGATCTAAGCGACGTGGTGCAGCGGATCATCGCGCAGGGCGGGGACAATCTGAAGGCGAATCTGGCGAATCTGGCACCCGTGCTGGAGACGCTGGCCAGCACCGGGAACAGCCTGGTCGAGGTCATGAAGATACTCTTCACCTTCCCGTTCCCGATGAAGAATCTCGATCACGCGGTCAAGGGCGACTACATGAACCTGATCATGACCGTCGATATCACGGGCAAGCGATTGGATTCGAACTTCCTCACCGGCACCCCTCTCGGTGGTCGATTCGGCGGGGTCGAGGGCGCACTCGGCGGTCTGGCCGGTACGGCGGAGGGCAATAGCGATCCGGCGACGGCACCGCTGCAGCCGCCGGCCGCACCGACCCCGAGTATCCCTGGGCTGCCGCCGATTCCGGGTCTGCCCGCGATTCCCGGCCTCACCGTGCCGCCCGCCGGGCAGGAAGGCGCGGGCCGATGAAACTCACGCGATTCGTCCGGATCCAGTTGGCCATTTTCTCGGTGCTGACGGTGATCGGGCTGGTGGTGATGGCCAGTACCTATGTGGGGCTGCCCGCCATGTTCGGCATCGGGCGCTATGAGGTGACGGTAAAGCTGAAGGCCACCGGTGGGCTGTACCCGACGGCCAATGTCGCCTACCGCGGCACGAATGTCGGCAAGGTGGAAGAGGTTCGGCTCACCCCGGCAGGTGTGGACGCGAAGCTGTCCATCGACAGCGATTACAAGATTCCATCCGATGTCGACGCATGGGTGCGCAGCGTCTCGGCGATCGGTGAGCAATACGTCGACCTGGTACCGGCCCCGAATGCCAAGGGCGGCAACCTTGCCGACGGTTCGGTGGTTCCGGTGGAACGCACCAAGCTGCCCGAAGATATCGGCTCGGTGCTCGATCAGTCCGATCGCCTGCTGTCCAGCATTGCCGACACCAAGCTCCGGCAGGTGATCGACGATGCGTTCACGGCGTTCAACGGTGCCGGGCCGGATCTGCAGAAGTTCATCGATTCCGCATCGCTGCTGGTGCAGGAGGCCCAGGCGAATGCGGAGCCGACCAAGGATCTGCTGGAGAAGATCGGGCCGCTGCTGGATACACAGAATCAGTCCGATGCGTCGATCCGGTCGTGGACCCAGGACCTGGCAACGGTCACCGACCAGCTGCGCGCACACGATCCGGCATTGCGGAATGTCATCGAGAAGACGCCCGGCGCGGCACAGCAGGTGAGTTCGCTGTTCCAGGACCTGCGCCCGACCCTGCCGATCCTGCTGTCGAATTTGGTCAGCGTTGGTCAGGTCGCGGTGACCTATCACTCGGGTCTGGAACAGATCCTGGTGATTTATCCGCCGCTGACCGCCGCGTTCCTGACGGCCATCCGCGGCCCCGTCGAATACGGCGCCGTGGTGGACTTCCACCTGGAACTCAACGATCCGCCCGGCTGCACCACCGGCTTCTTCACGCCGGAACAGCGCCGGTCGCCCGCTCAGCTCGACACCCCGGATACGCCGCCAGGGCTGTACTGCAAGGTGGCGCAGAACGCCAAGGAGGCCGTGCGCGGTATCCGCAATACGCCGTGTATGGAAGTGCCGGGCAAGCGGGCGCCGTCACCCGAGCTGTGCCGTGACCCGAAAGGCTATGTGCCCGAAGGCAATAACCCGGCGTTCGGCGCGCCGCAGCCGGTGACGCCGTCGGGTGACCCGACCGGCGATCAGGGCTCGACCCACCCGGCCGCACACAGTACGACATTGGATCCCGGCAGTGGGACATTCATGGGACCGGACGGACGCACGTACCGTCAGGGGGATATCGGAAAGGACGGATCCGGCACGATACCGTCGAGTTGGCAGGCGATGCTTCAGGAGCAGCAATTGTGAGTGAATCCAAGGTGGTCAAGGCTCGGCCCAGGCGACGAGCGGTGCGTTCGGCGGGTCCGCCGCCGGAGGACACCCTCGAGCTCGAGACCGAAGGTGTCGAGTTGTCCAAAGCTGTCGCGGTCGATGTGACGGTCAAGGCGACGAAGTCCGAGTCGGCGGACGGTCCGAGCGCGGACGACGCCGAACCCGTGACGACGCTGGAGATACCCAGCGTCGAGGATGTCGTCGAAGACGCGCCGAAGTCCGCTCCACCGCAGTGGGTTCTCATCGCCGCTGCCGCCGCGGCCGCGCTCGTGGTGATCGCATTGGTTGTCGGTACCGGGTTCTTCACCTACAACCTGCACACCGCTGCCGACCGCGATGCCCGGCGCGCGGACTACGTCCAGACCGCCAAGCAGGCGATTCTGAATCTCACCACCATCAAGGACGACACCGCCAAGGCCGATATCGACCGCGTCCTCGCGGTGGCCTCCGGCGAGCTCAAGGCCGAATACGCCCAGCGCAAGGACGCCTACGCGAGCGTGGTCGAGCAGGCCAAGGTGAAGGCCACCGGCGAGATCATCGAATCGGCCATCGAGAGCGAGGACGGGGATTCGGCACACGTGCTGGTCGCCGCCAAGCAGACCCTGACCAATGCGGGTATGGCGGATCCGCAGACGCGGTACTACCGATTCCGGGTCACCGTCACCCGCGGCGATAGCGGAATCACCGCCTCACAAGTGGAGTTCGTCGCATGAATGCAGCATCGCGTAGCGATTCGTTGAGGGGTGGCGGTCGGGTGACGGGTGGGCGCAGGCGGCTGGTTCTCGTGGCGTCCGCGGTCGCCCTCGTCATCGTCGCGCTGGCGGCCGTGTGCGGAGTCACCGGATACAAGTACTGGAATGACCGTAGGAGCGAACAGGCGCGCACCCAGGCCGTCCCTGCGGCGCAACGTACCGTCGAAGCGATGTTCACCTACAACTTCAAAACGGTGGATGCCGAATTACCCAAGGCCGCCGACAATCTCAGCGGCAGCTTCCGCGACGACTACCTGAAACTGATCAAGGAAGCCATCGCCCCCGGCGCCAAGGAAAAGGAACTCAACGTCCAGGCCACCACCCAGGCCACCGGCGTAGTCTCCGCCGAACCCGCCCACGCGGTGGTGCTCCTGTACCTGAACCAGGTAAGCACCGGCAAGGACTCGCCCCAAGCGAATATCAGCACCAGCCGAGTCCGCGTAACCCTCGACAAAACCGACAACCGCTGGCTGGTGTCAGCCGTCACCCCAATCTGATCAGCCCCAGTCACCCGAACTTCCGGCGCGCAGTCGTATTTTCGGCAGGGTCTTTCCGGCGATGACCAGCGCGTAAAAAAGGGCTCCGGCGAGCGCCGGAGCCCTTCTCTCGAACTGAGCCCCCTGTCAGGATTGAACTGACGACCTTCGCTTTACAAGAGCGGTGCTCTACCACTGAGCTAAGGAGGCGGGTGAAGCGGTTGCCATCATAGCGGGGCGCACCGACAGTGCGACACCGGGTTTCCGGTGCCCGGCGGCGTCTTGGCCATCCTCCGGCGTTGTCGGTGGGTAGCGGTAGCGTCCACAGCGTGAGGCGATGCAAGGGGTGCGCAGCTGCGCTGGTCAAACGGAGTCAACGGGTCTACTGCAGTCTGGGATGCCAGCAGGCAACCCAGCGCAAAGCCTTGACCGAGCGATAGTTGCATACAGGTGAAGCCCGAGTTCGCGGCCACCAAGGGCATTATCTCCGTGATTACCTGACCGACGCCCAGAGCCGCAGATGCGCGATATGCGGTATCAGGAGCGAATGGTGCGGGGCGCCCACTCGCGTTCATCCTTGACCACATCGATGGCGATCCCACTCACAATCGACGGGAGAACCTGCGGCTCATCTGTCCGAACTGCGACTCCCAGCTGCCGACGTACAAGAGCCGGAACCGGGGCAACGGTAGACACTCTCGGCGTAAGAGATACGCCAACGGGCAGTCTTACCAGGTGTCTTACTCAACAAGACGGTGCCGATCATAACCGGGCACGCCAGCTGCGTGACACCGGCTTTACGGTGCCACGCAGTGACGGTCGGCAGTGAGCCCGGCGCAGTATCGGATACCGCGGGTCAGGACTGGGCGCCCTGACGGGCCGCGTCGTCGGCGGCCATCGCGTCACGCAGGCTCTTCGGACGCATATCGGTCCAGTTCTTTTCGACGTACTCCACGCACGCTGCGCGGCTGTCCTCGCCGAAAACTACTCGCCATCCGGCCGGAACCTCCGCAAAGGCCGGCCACAGCGAATGCTGTTCCTCATCGTTGACCAGGACGAAGAAGCGGCCGTCTTCGTCATCGAAGGGGTTGGTGCTCAATTTCACCTCACTGGATACTGGCGCATGTACGGGATAGCCCTTGGCGCATCCAACGCTGTTCGAGCGTCGGAAGCTCCCCGAGCGTTGTTTCGACCCTAGCAAGGCAGACGTTACGCGTTGGCAGTTACCTCAGGCCGCGAAGAATTCGACCAGGATCTTGTTCACCGCTTCTGGACGCTCGAGATAGCCGTAGTGCCCCGCATCAGGAACTTCCAGGTAGCGCGCACCTGGAATGGCCTCGGCAACCTCCCTGGACAGATACGGCGGGATCATCCGGTCGTCGGCGAATCCGACGGCCAGGCACGGCACCTTGATGCCGCGGTAGGCCTGGACCCGGTCGAAATCGTGGTCCATCCGGCGCTGGGCGCGGATACCGGGCGTGACCGGACCGCCGGTGAATTCGAACAGGTCGAGCCAGTCGCGGGCGGCGTTCGGATCGGCCATGGTGGCGGGCGACATATTCATCACCGCGGTCACGGCCGCCTCGTACTTCGCGGGCAGGCTGACTCCGCTGGCGTCGAGTTCGTGCTCGCCGAGCGAGAGCGTCTTCTGGAACTGGTCGAGGCGGCCGTGCCCGGCCATGAACACGGCCTTGCGCACCAGTTCCGGACGCGCCAGCGCGAGTTCCTGTGCCACCCGTGCGCCCATCGAGGTACCGACCACCAATGCGGGGCCCTCGTCGAGCAGTTCGATGAGTCCGGCGGTATCGCCGACCAGCTGATCGATGGTCATACCGTCAGCCGCCTCATAGGACGGCTTGATGCCGCGATTGTCGAAGGTGCAGACCCGATATCCCGCCTCGACCAGCGCCGGGACCTGATGCAACTCCCAGACCCGGCCCGGACTGCCGGTACCCATGATCATGACGACCAGCGGACCGGCGCCCTTTGCCTCCGTGCCCTTGGTTCGGTCGCCCTTGACCTGGTAGTTGAGTGAAATTCCGTTCACCGTGGCCAGCGGCATATCGACCCTTTCGTGGAGTTGGTGCTGCCGTCCAACGGTATAGGGCGCCGGTTTTCAGCGAACAGTCGAAGGGTATGACGCCGAACGTGTCGGAGCTCACCAGGATCCAGGTGCGGCACACCGCCATGGTGGCCAGATACCATTGACTATTCGCACGTACGAGCGTACTGAGCCGGGAGGACAAGAAAATGGCCGCGAAGAGCAGCGCGAACGACATCGCGGACGACGATCTGGAGCCACTCGCCGACGAGACCGCCCGTCAGGCGCAGCGCGTTGTCGCGGCCTACGCGGAGGATGCCGACGAATGCCGGATGCTGCTGTCGATGCTCGGCATCGGACCTAACGCACGGGGCGAGTAGCCACCTCACCTCGACGTCAACGGGGCCGTCGACTCTCTCACAACTTCAACGGGAACAGCGACGCGCAAAGGATGCGTGAGTGGATCAGATGACCCAACAGCCGTCCGAGGACTCCGAACACGCCCTTCTAGAGCCCCCATCCGAACCCGACACGACGGTGGTCCCCTCCGCCCTCGCCGACCTGAGCGGGGCAGGTTCCGGCTTCGTTGTCGTCGCGAATCGGCTACCGGTCGACCTGGAGAAACTGCCCGACGGTTCCACCCGTTGGAAGCGCAGTCCGGGTGGTTTGGTGACCGCACTGGAGCCGGTGCTCCGCAATAACAAGGGGGCGTGGGTCGGCTGGGCCGGCGTTCCCGATGTCGATATCGATCCGATCATCGAGGACGGGCTGGAACTGCATCCGGTGCCGCTGTCCGCGGACGAAGTCGCCGATTACTACGAGGGCTTCTCCAACGGCACGCTCTGGCCGCTGTACCACGATGTGATCGTGCGCCCGGTCTACGATCGCGCCTGGTGGGCCGCCTATGTCACGGTGAACCGGCGCTTCGCCGAGGCCACCGCGAAGGTCGCGGCCGAGGGCGCGACCGTCTGGGTGCAGGACTACCAACTGCAATTGGTGCCGAAAATGCTGCGGATGCTGCGGCCCGATCTCACCATCGGATTCTTCCTGCATATTCCGTTCCCGCCGGTCGAGCTGTTCATGCAGATGCCATGGCGGACCGAGATCATCGAGGGTCTGCTCGGCGCCGACCTGATCGGCTTCCATATGCCCGGCGGCGCGCAGAACTTCCTCTACCTGGCCCGCAGGTTGGCCGGCCAGCCCACCTCGCGCGGCACCGTCGGTGTGCGGTCCAAGCTGGGCGTTGTCCAGGTGGGCTTCCGCACGGTCAGGGTCGGCGCGTTCCCGATTTCGATCGCCTCGGCCGAACTCGACGAACATTCGCGGCGTCGCTCGGTCCGCGAACGAGCCGCGAAAATCCGTGCCGAACTCGGCAATCCGAAAAATATCCTGCTCGGTGTCGACCGCCTGGACTACACCAAGGGCATCGATATCCGGCTGGCCGCGCTGGAGGAGTTGCTGCTCGAGGGCAGGCTCGATCCGGCCGATACCGTCATGGTGCAACTGGCCACCCCGAGCCGGGAGCGGGTGGACAGCTATATCCAGATGCGCGGCGATATCGAGCGTCAGGTCGGCCGGATCAATGGTGAATTCGCCAGGGTCGGCTATCCGGTCGTGCACTATCTGCACCGCCCGATTCCGCGCGACGAACTCATCGCCTTCTTCGTGGCCGCCGACGTCATGCTGGTGACTCCGCTGCGCGACGGGATGAACCTGGTCGCCAAGGAGTACGTCGCCTGTCACAGCGGTCTCAACGGAGCACTGGTATTGAGCGAATTCACCGGCGCCGCGGCCGAATTGCGTCAGGCATACCTGTGCAATCCGCACGATCTGAACAGCGTGAAGGATGCCGTGATCTCCGCCTTGGAGGACGACCGCGACACCCGCCGCCGCCGAATGCGCGCCCTGCGCCGCCAGGTGCTCGCGCACGACGTGGACCGCTGGGCGCGGGCATTCCTGGAGGCGCTTGCGCAAGACCAGGTCGCGGGCAGTGCCCTGCTCACCGACGACGATGTGTACCCGGAGTCGCGAGCACCCCATCGCTGACGCGACCTCACTCACAGGAATCACCCAGCTAAGGTCCAGACAGATCCCAGCCTATTGCCGGACTATGAAGCAATGAGTGGTGCGCCTGCTGAGTCCACACCCGAGGCCCGGGTGCTGGTGGTGGACGACGAACCCATGATCGTGGAGCTCCTGTCGGTGAGCCTGCGCTATCAGGGGTTCGCGGTCGATACTGCCGTCGACGGGGCGCAGGCGCTGGACAAGGCGCGCACCTTCCGGCCGCAAGCCCTGATCGTCGATGTGATGATGCCAGGCATGGACGGCTTCGGGCTGCTGCGCCGACTGCGCGCCGACGGCATCGACGCACCGGTGCTGTTCCTGACCGCGCGCGACGACGTCCAGGACAAGGTCGCCGGGCTCACCCTCGGCGCCGACGACTACATCACCAAACCGTTCAGCCTCGAGGAAGTGGTGGCCCGGCTGCGAGTTGTCCTGCGCCGGTTCGGGCACACCGCCCCGCAGCGCGAGAGTTCGCGAATTCGGTTCGAGGACATCGAACTCGACGACGACACCCACGAGGTGTGGAAGGCGGGCGAGCCGGTTGCATTGTCGCCCACCGAATTCACCCTGCTGCGGTATTTCATGGTCAATGCCGGAACGGTATTGAGCAAGCCGCGCATCCTGGATCATGTGTGGCGCTACGACTTCGGGGGTGAGGTGGGCGTGGTCGAAACGTATGTCTCGTATCTGCGCAAGAAGGTCGATACGGGCGATCAGCGCCTGATTCACACGCTGCGCGGTGTGGGCTACGTGATGCGCGCGCCGAATCGCACCCGCCAGTCCGATAAATGATCACGTCCCGGATCACACAGACCCGACGCAAACTGGCATACGCTTCCTCGGCGATTCCGCTGCGGGTGACGCTGGTGCTCGCCCTCGCGCTGCTTTCCGCCCTCGGACTGTTCGCATCCGGCATGGTCGTCACCTCGGCGCTGGAGAATTCGCTGCTGCACCGCACCGACCAGCAGCTTCGCGACGCGGTGATGGCGTGGTCGCGGCCGCGCCCGCCGACGCCTTCGAACCCGTCGCATCCGTCCAGCACTTTCTACGTCCACATCGAACCGACGCCCGGCGGCAACGGCACCGTCTATTTCGAGACCAGACCGTTCAACGAGGAGGCCGAGCCGGATCTGCCGCGGCTGCCCGAGGTGCGGCCGACCACGGATCCGCCGGGTAGCAGGGTCCTCACCAAACCGGTAACCGTCGGCTCCGAGAACGGTTCGACGGTCAAATGGCGGACCATGACGGCGGTCTCGCCCGATACGACGACAACCGTCGCGATACCGCTCACCGAGAACATCGATACCGTCAATCGACTGATCATGCTGCAGCTCATGGTCGGTGCCGCCGTGCTCGCCGCACTGGCGGTGCTCGCCTACTTCGTGATCAGACGCAGTCTGCGGCCGTTGCGCGCGGTCGAGAAGACCGCCGCCGCGATTGCCGCCGGTGATCTGCATCGCCGAGTTCCGGTGCGCGGCACCAATACCGAGGTCGACCGGCTATCGCAATCGCTCAACGGCATGCTGGCGCAGATCCAGCGGGCCTTCGCCGCGACGGAGGCCTCCGAGGCGGCGGCCAGGCGTTCCGAGGCGAAGATGCGCCGCTTCGTCGCCGACGCGAGTCATGAACTGCGCACCCCGCTCACCACCATCAGTGGCTTCGCCGAACTGTATCGGCAAGGCGCGACCACGGATCCGGCCATGTTCATGGATCGCATCGAACACGAGGCCCAACGCATGGGGCTTTTGGTCGAAGACCTGCTGATGCTGGCCCGCTTGGATGCACAGCGTCCGCTGCAACTGGGTCCGGTCGACCTGCTCGCCCTGGCCAGCGACGCCGTGCACAATGCCCGAGCCGTCACCGCGGCGACCGGCGACGACGGGCCGCATCGCTCCGTCGAGCTGGAAATCCGCTCGGGCACAGGAACATTGGAAGTGATCGGCGACGAGGCGCGGTTGCGTCAGGTACTGGCCAATCTGCTGAACAACGCACTCACGCACACCCCACCGGACGCCGACGTCACGGTCCGGCTGACCCCCACCGACGACGAGGTGCTGCTGGAAGTCGCCGATACCGGTCAGGGCCTACCGGCCGAGGAGGCCGACCGAATATTCGAACGCTTCTACCGCACCGACACCTCCCGCACCCGCGCCAGCGGCGGCACCGGCCTCGGCCTGTCCATCGTCCAGGCCCTCGTCGACGCGCACAACGGCACCGTGAGCGTCGAAAGCACCGAGGGCGAAGGCACCACCTTCACCGTCCGCCTACCCCGTGAAATCCGCTGAGCGACCGGATGTGATGGGTTTCGTCTCCCGCCATGCCCGCCCCAATCGGTGCGGCCGACGCCTGTGTGGCTACTTGCGGCCGAGACACAACGTGTAGCTGCCTATTTTGCTGTCCATGCGCGAGTAGTACTTGACAGTGCCGGGGAACTCTTTGCAGGCATACATCCTGGCAAAATCGGAAGACCCCGTGGAATGATCCAATTTGCCGATGACGCGATACTGCCCATCGTGGCTGGAGCAGTCGACCTTGACGACCGAGTCCTCGCCCTCCTCCTTCACGCAGTCGCCGACCTCGGCGGCGTAAAACTCGCGCGTCTCCTTGGCTTCGCACGCCGTGAGGCCGAGCAGGTACGCGCCGAAAATACCGGCGGCGGCGACTACCCCCAGCACGCTTTTCACGGGTGTCCGGTTCGGGTCGGTCATGGTGTCTCTCTTCACGCTCGTTCGTGCACTCCCGTGGAACAACCGACCCGACGTGCAGAAGGTTGGGTTGGTCCGGAACGAGATGAAGTACCTGTTGCGACCCAGTCGGTGCACTGGGGAGCGGCATGCGTGAAAGAGGACGTAGCCAGCCGGTTGGCGGGTTCGACCTGATCAGTCGGGGACGTTGGCTCCGTAGCCCAGGTCGCGCAGTGCGGACTTGATCTTGGTTTGGGCTTCGTCGAGGGATTCGGGGGTCGGGTGGGGGTTGGCGCCGGAGATGTCGAAGTTGCCCATGGTGAAGGCCGGGAAGACGTGGACGTGCAGGTGGGGTACTTCGAGCCCGGCGATCAGCAGGCCCGCGCGGGGTGCGTCCCAGGCGTGGCGGACCGCCTGGCCGATTTTCTGCGCGACGCCGCTGAGCCGCGCGAACGTATCGGCATCGACGTCCTGCCACTGATCGATCTCCTTGCGGGGGACCACCAGCGTATGCCCCTGCGTCACCGGGGCAATGGTGAGGAATGCGACGAATTCGTCGTCTTCCCAGACGAATCGGCCCGGCAGCTTGCCCTCGATGATCGCGCTGAAAACAGAAGCCATGCACCGCAGGCTACGCCGAGAGATCCCGCTCGGTCGTTCGGGTGCGACCGGATGCCATGCGGCGGACCGCCGAGCAGTTGGCCTGCACGCGAAGTCGGCGACCAGCGCGGATCGGTGATCAGGCGACGTAGTGCGACAAGATGCTCTGCACTTCGTAGATGTCGACCTGGCGGTTGAATCGCTTCTGCACCGGCTCGTGAGTGCCGGAGATCCAGATGCAGAGTTCGGCATCCAGGTCGAAGGTGCCCGCGGTCTCCACCGAGAAGTGGGTGATGGCGCGGTAGGGGATGCTGTGATAACTCACCTTGCGGCCGGTGACACCCTGCTTGTCGACCAGGATGAGACGCCGGTTGGTGAACAGAATCGCATCGCGGACAAGCAGATACGCGGCGTAGACCTGCTCACCGCCGCCCATCAGTTTCGCGTATTCCTCTTGCGCCTTACCGGGATCGATCCGCCCGGCATTGCCCATCAGTCCGTCGATCAGACCCATAGTCAGCACGTCCTTTGCGCGGTGGAGGTCGGCTGTCGCGCCCCTCTCATCAATCATCCACACCGGTCGCCGCCTGCAGGTGAGCCGCGCAAGTAAATTTGTCGCCGAGTCGGCGCGGGTCGATGTACGGGTGATGAATCACGGGTGGCGGGTCTTCGGACTGCTGGTCAGCCACCATTGGCGACAACCTAAGCTGTTGCCCGTGCGCGTACTCGTCATCGGTTCCGGAGCCCGTGAACATGCCCTCGTCTTGGCCCTGCGCCGGGACCCCGCGGTGACCGCGCTGTTCGCGGCGCCGGGCAATGCCGGGATCACCCAGCATGCGCAGGTCAGGGCGGTCGATCCGTGCTCCGCGGAAGCGGTGGTCGCCCTCGCGACCGAGCTGGACGCGGACCTGGTGGTGATCGGGCCCGAGGTGCCGCTGGTGCTCGGCGTCGCCGATGCGGTCCGGGCCGCGGGGATCGCGTGCTTCGGCCCGTCGGCCGCGGCCGCGCGCATCGAGGGTTCGAAGGCCTTCGCCAAGGACGTCATGACCGCGGCCGGGGTCCGCACCGCGCACAGCGAGATCGTCGACAACCCGGCTGAACTCGATGCCGCCTTGGATCGCTTCGGTCCGACCTGGGTGGTCAAGGACGACGGCCTGGCCGCGGGCAAGGGCGTGGTGGTCACCGCTGACCGCCATGCGGCCCGCGATCACGGTGCCGAACTGCTCGAGCAGGGCCATCCGGTGCTGTTGGAATCCTTCCTCGACGGACCGGAGGTTTCGCTGTTCTGCCTGGTCGACGGCGAGACCGTGGTGCCGCTGCTGCCCGCGCAGGATCATAAGCGCGTCGGCGACGGCGATACCGGACCGAATACCGGTGGTATGGGCGCGTACACGCCGCTGCCGTGGTTGCCGGAGGAGACGGTCGCCGCGATCGTCTCCGATGTCGTGCGGCCCGTCGCGGCGGAGCTGGTGCGGCGTGGCTGCGGCTTCTCCGGACTGCTCTACGCGGGTCTGGCGATCGGTGCCGACGGACCCGCCGTCGTCGAATTCAATTGTCGCTTCGGCGATCCGGAGACCCAGGCCGTGCTGGCGCTGCTGGAGAGTCCGCTCGGCGAATTGCTGAACGCCACCGCCACCGGCACGCTCGCCGAGGTGGCCGCCCCGCGTTGGCAGGCCGGTTCGGCCGTCACGGTCGTGATCGCCGCGGAGAACTATCCGGGTCGCCCCCGTGTCGGTGATGTGATCACCGGAGCGGGCGAAGGCACTATCGACGAATCGTCCGCCGTGCTGCACGCGGGAACTGCGTTGCGCGAGGACGGGACTCTGATCTCCGCGGGCGGTCGCGTGCTGAGTGTTGTCGGCATCGGCGCGGATCTGGCCGAGGCGCGCGCACACGCCTACGACCGCATTGCCTCGATCAAGTTGCCGGGCAGCCACTTTCGCACCGATATCGGCCTCGCCGCCGTCGAGGACCGCATTTCGGTCTGACGGTACAAACCGGCACTGGCGACCAGCACGGAGCGCGTCTTTGTGAACAAGGAGTTCGCGGCCGTCTCGCGTCCGAGCCGTCGAAGGGCATGCGCCGCAGGCGCGGCCATCGAACATGTCTGAGTCGTCGAAGGGTCTGCACGGCAGTGGCGAGTTCGCCTCGCGTGTATCAGGTGTCGAACGCCCCGCCATGAGTGACCACCGCGGAGCGAGGCTTACGAGCGAGGAGTTCGCGGCCGTCTCGTGTCCGAGTCGAGGGCGAGGGCGAGGGCGCGGCCATCGAACGTGTTTGAGTCGTCGAAGGGTCTGCACGGCAGTGGCGAGTTCGCCTCGCGTGTATCAGGTGTCGAACGCCCCGCCATGAGTGACCACCGCGGAGCGAGTCTTACGAGCGAGGAGTTCGCGGCCGTCTCGC